>JAKAMK010000009.1 GCA_021812925.1 bacterium
GAAGACCATCGAGGATTCGACCAAGGGCATGAACCCGGTCGACCTCGACTACGTGAAGAACAACCTGACCGACGTCATGGCAGGATTCCTCTTCACCCGCACCAACAAGGCGCCGATGGTAATCCCCGTCCTCATCGGGATGTAATCAGTTCCTTCCAAGCAAAACCCCGCGGCGAAAGCCGCGGGGTTTTGCTTACTCTCCGGATAACCCGAAGGCGCTCCCCTCCTTCACGATGAACCCCTCTTGCGTGAGTGCCTCGAGCGCGCGCGTGAGTTGCCCGACCCGGTCGTCTCCCAACAGTCCGAGCAGGCGTTTCTTTGACGCACTTCCTTTCGCGAGTTCTTTCAAGATTGCTCCGCGAGCCTCACGCAGTGAACCGGAAAACTTCGATTGCTTCGTATAGTGCTTACTCTTAGCGTTCAATTTCACTCCTGACTGCTTCAAGAACGCGCCGTAATCCATGAGTGCCCAGTTCCATTCGCGCACTCCGATCTTTGCCCGTACCTTTGGCCTTACACTCTGCAAAACTTCTTCAATCTGCGAGTCGGAAACACTATCATATATGATAGTGTTTCCGACTGTGCGACGACGGCCGCGCGGGAAGAAATGGTGGAGGACTGCGGTGCGGATGTTCGTCTCGATGAGTATTGCGTCCCTGCTAAACGCAAAAACAGCTACCGCGCGCGCCGTATACTTCCCCACGCCCGGCAACTGCTCCAGCTCCGCCACTATTTTGGGAAAGTCAGACTTTCCCAATTGCTTTGCCGCGGCGTGGAGCATTTTCGCGCGGCGGTTGTAGCCGAGCCCTTGCCACGCTTTCAATACGTCGGACAAAGGCGCGGCGGCGAGCCGCCGCGCCGTGGGGTATTTCTTCAAAAACGCCTCATAGTGCGGCTTCACGCGCTCCACCTGCGTCTGCTGCAGCATCACCTCGCTCACAAGAATCTTGTACGCCTGCCTGCCGGTAGGCAGGGGTCGCGTAAAGCGCCACGGCAAGTCGTGCCGCCCGTGCTTCGCATAGTGCGCCCATACAACCCTGCGGAAGCGCGCGGAGACAGAAGCGGCGCGCGGCATGTTACGAGAAAAGGCTCTGCGCAGGCTGACGAGCCGAGCAGGAAGAAATTTTCCAGCAGGAAAATATTCTGTACTTTTCGAGGAATATGCCGCGCGCCGCGAGATTACAGTTCATAGATGACGTCCTTGCGCTCGACCACTATCTTCCACCCGCGACGCTTCGCGTGGTCGAGGAGCTTCTGGTTCGGGTTGAAAGCGACGGGCGTCGTGACCATCTCGAGCATCGGGATGTCGCTCTCGGTATCACCCACCGCGATGGAGTCGTCGAGCGAGAGATTCTCCTTGCGCACCGCACGCTGGAGCACCGCCGCCTTATTGAAGATGATTTCCTTGTCCTCTATCTCGCCCGTGAAATTGCCGGAGGGGCCGCTCGAGTAGAACGTGCCGTATACCTTGTCGAACCCGTGCTCATAGCCGAAGCCGTCCACGATGAACCGCGGCGAGTGCGAGATGCCGAGTATGAAATAGCCTTGATTCTTGAGTTCCTTGATGCGGTCGCGCGTGTAGCGATACACGCGGTCGCGTTTCTCTTCGATGACCTCTCCGGCGAGATTCGCCACCTCGCCATACGGCAGGCCCTTCAACTGCGCACCGAACACCTCCACGACCTTGCCTATGTAGGATTCGTACGGGCCTTTCCGGTCGAGCCACCGCATCTCTTCCTCGGCATACGCAGCGCGCGCTTCTTTCGGGAAGAGCCCTTGCTCTACGAGCCGCTCGACGAGCTCGATGAGGAGCGAGGCACGGAAGACGGTACCGTCTATGTCGAACGCGGCGACGGGGCGTTTCTCCATGCCCCTATGGTACCCTATTTCGCTTTCGGCCAACGGGCCGCGGCCTGAGGCCAGAGTTTCGTGAGTGGATGGTCGGCACAGTCATGCGGACGCGCCGGGCAGACGTAGCGGCCATAGAGCACGAGGCCGTTATTCACGTATTTCCAGTCCTTTTTCGGGACGAGTGCTTCGAGGTCTTTGGAAATCTTCTTCAAGTCGCTCTGGTCGGTGAGGTCGAAGCGCTTGGCAAAGCGCTTCACGTGCGTGTCGGTCGGGATACCCTCCCAGGTGTCGTACAGTTCGCCCAAGATCACGTGCGCGGTCTTGTAGCCGACGCCTGGGAGCGTCGTGAGCTCGCGTTCCGTCGAGGGAACCTTGCCGCCGAAGTCGTGCTGCACGACTTCGGCGGCACCAAGTATCGCCTTCGCCTTATTGCGGAAGAACGAGAGCGAAGAAATCTCTTTCGTAAACGTCTTAAGGTCGGCTCGCGCGAAATCCTTCGGCGTCTTGTATTTCTTCCAAAGCGTCCCGGTGATTTTGTTTACCTGCTTGTCGGTCGCTTGTGCAGACATGATGACCGCCGCGACCAGTTGAAACGGTGTCTTGTACTTGAGCTCGGTCTCCGGGTGCGGATATGCCTTCTTCAGGTACGCAACGATTTTCTTCGCGCGCGCCTTCCGCTCCTCCAGTTTCGCGGGCGTCATGCCGTGAATGTCCTCAGGTCGGCGATGACTTCCGCCGCATGCTGCTCCGGCTTCACCTTCTCATACACCTTCGCGATAGTGCCGTCCGGCTTTATGAGGAACGAGGTGCGACTCGTGCCCATGTAGGAGCGGCCCATGAACTTCTTCTCGCCGAAGACGCCGTACTCTCCCACCACTTCCTTGTGCGGGTCGGCAAGCAGCGTGAACGGCAGCTCGTATGCGGTCGCGAACTTCTTGTGGCTCGCGACCGAGTCGGTCGAGACGCCGAGCACGACCGCGCCTATCTTCGTAAAATCCTTGAATTGGTCGCGCAGGGTGCACGCCTCGATGGTGCAGCCTGGCGTGTCGTCCTTCGGGTAGAAGTAGAGGAGCACCCACTTCCCCGCGTAGTCAGCGAGCGCGTGCTCCTTGCCGTCCTGGTCCGGGAGCGTAAATGCGGGAGCTTCGGCGTCGACTTTCGGAATGGTCATGACCATACTGTACCAAATCTCTCTGTTCGACGTTCGTGAGCCGCTGAAAATCGATGAAATGCGCGGCGCACGAGCGAGAAAACGCGAGGCGTATCGGGGAATACGGTGAGCGTTTCCGAGCGAAGTGCAACAAAGCAGTTCGCGATTTCGAGCGGCTCACTCGTGCGGGAATGCGAAATGGAAGAACAGCAGCAAGAGCGCGCCTGCCGCGAACGTCATGGCGAGGAGGAGCAGGAGCGTGCCGACGAAGGGGATGAGCGTTATGAACGAGAGGATGAGCGTGCCCAGGACACCATCGCGCCACCGCACCGGTGCACGATGCTCGAACCGGCGTGCTATGAGCGAGCCAAGCATGATGCCTGCATAGAGGAACGCGAGCATGATGAGGAGCCCGTACGCGACGAAGAGCAGGAGCGCGATACCGAATCCGATGAACGTGAGCGCGAGCAGGACGAGTAGTATCGGTGTCGCCACGAGAGCCGCGAATCCGAGAAGCATCGTGAGGAGTATGGTGCGTGCTGAGCCGCGCCACGCGCGCTCGGTCACCGCCTCCGCGAGGCGTGGGAAGAGACCGGCGATAAGACCGGCGAGGATGAGCGTGCCGAGTATGCGCGCGAGCAGGAAGATGCCGAGAGACGCGAGCGCGAGCGTGCGCGAGGTACCAGCCGACGGCAGGTATGACGCGCTCGTGTAATGCACGCCGCCCTCGACAAGAGCCGACGCAGGAATCAGCGCCTGTTCCGGCGCATCGTAGGAGAGCTTCCCTAGGATGGTCGTGCTCGCTGCGAGCGTCACCCGGCCGCTCGCGACGACCGTCACGTCGCCCTTGAAGTGGCCCGCGAGCGCCGCGTTGTTCGCATAGATAGTCACCGGACCGTTAGCGCCGCCCGTCATCGTGACGTCTGCACCGGCAAGGAACGTACTCCCGCCTGCTGGCGTCGAATCGTGTATGGAAAAGCCGAGCACGACGAGGTCGCCCCCCACGTTCTCGTCAACGCTCACCGAGCCGCCCATGGCACGCAAGTCGCCGGTAATCGGCGCGCGTACGCCGACGGAACCGCCGAGCAGGAGCGCGTCCCCTTTCACGGGAGCGGCGAGCGTCACGGTACCGCCCAAGACCGACAGGTCTCCGTCCGTCGGCGCCGTTACCGTGAGAGTAGCGCCGGCCGTATAGGCGTTACCCGGAGAAGAAGATGCGGAGAGGAGCGCGTGGGCTCCGAGGAACGTCGAAGGTGCCGCCGCAAGAGCGAACGTCGGAACCATGAGCCCGAGCGCGAGGATGAGGATAGTGCGTGCGCTACGCATACGAAGGTTAGGCACCCGGAGGCATCGAGAACGGCGGCGGCGTGCGGGGCGGTTCGACTGGCATCACGACCGGCGCTTTCTTCTTCGGCAAGGGCTCGATGAACCCGGCGCTCACGAAGATGAGGAGGGTGAGGAGCGCGGAGCCGAGGCAGTAGACGCACAGGGCGCCGATGACGAATATCTGCAGGAATTCGAAATAGAGCGACGAGAGCAGACCGAAGACGGCGAGCCACTGCAGCACGCGGCGTAGGAGCTTGTCGTAGATGACGAGCTCGAGCGCGGCGAGTACGAATACGATGGCGTAGAACAGGATGCCGTACTCAGCGAGCGGGATGCCGAAGAATCTCGAGTACGGGCTCTGCGCGACGATATTGCAGCCGGAGAGACCGCCGATGTTGCAGATGAGCGGCGTATGCGTCACCTCGTGCTGCGCGAGATATGCCGAATCGGCGAGACCGCAGAATGCGAGCAGGAGTATGACGATAACGCCCCAACGCTTCATGTCCCCCACACAATACGCTTCTGAGAGCGGATACGCAACGCGCGCAAAATCCGCCTCTCGCCGGGCCATTATTTTCGAGACAGGTTCTACTCGGCTGTCGGCGGGCCTTTCTCGAGCGGGCCGGTGCCGTACATGCCGGAAGCGAAGACGGCCATGCCGACAATGAGCGTGAGCCAGTTAGACGCACCGTTCGTGTACGCGATGCCGAGCAGGTACCCGCCGGCCGCGGGTACCGACAGGATGCCGATCGCGCCGAGCAGGAAGAGCAGCACGCCTTCGGCTTTCAGAGAGAGCACCGTTGCCGAAGTTGCCGAGAACGCTACCCACGAGAGGAGCGCGCCGAGGATGATGAAGATGAGGCTCTGCGTTACGTCGGTCGCAAAGAGGGCGTCCGTTCCCACGAGCGGATTGTTCACGAACCCGACAAGGCCGAAAAGGATGAAGATGATGCCGAACGCGCGCGCGAATGTCTTGGCCATAGGTGAGCGGCCCGGCGAGCGGGCTCTATAGAGCATACCGCCGGGAGCCGCTGTCGACCTGTGCGCGTCGGCCGTATGTGCATAAGGAGCACCGTCGTACCGGTTCGTGCCCGCCTCCTCTCGTGCATGAACCGCCTCTTCGGGAAGCCCGAAGTAGTGGCCGAGCTCGTGCCAGAGCGTCTCACGCACCGCGAGACGCACGCTCTCCTCTTCGTCCTGCGCACGACCCTCTTCTCGCAAGAGCGCCGCTTCCTCGAGGAGCGGCGCGCGGTACAGCGTGATGGTGTCGGGCAGGACGCCGCTATAGAAATCACCGCGCGCATTCGCGGGAATGCCGTGGTAGAGGCCGAGGAGCGTCTCGTCGTCCTTGAGGCCCTCTGCGGCACGCGTCTCGACGGAAGGCTCGTCCTCGATGAGAAGCGCGACGTTCTGTATGCGCGCCTTGAAATGCGCCGGCACCTGGGCGAACTCCTCGGCGGCGATACGTTCGAATGCCTCTGCCTTCATGGCGTTCCTATGATAACGCAGACGCGGCCCGGAGGGCCGCGTTTTCCGCGCGAGACGAGCTCTTGCGCCAGCTCGCAATGGCGCGTGAGAGGCTAGAAGCCGTTCCCGTCGAGTGCGCGGAGCTGCGTGTAAGGGGCTAGGCCCCTACACTGTTCACTACGCGGCGCGCTCGACGATGTTTCAAGCGAGGGTCCTGGCACGAAGAGCGGAGGCGGCGGGGTCTCGTCGCGCATCTGGCCGAATACCTGCCATGGGAACACGAAACACGCGTGAAAAATCGTGCTCGAAGCCGTCGTCGGCACGCCGACGACGTGCACCGTCCCGCCGCGCGCGAGCACGACGAGGTCATGCCCCCGCAGGTCGGAGACGTCGACCTGCCAGGTATGCCCCGAGAAGTCCTTGAGCACGAACGACTTCGTCGAGGACGCGAGCGACATGACCGTGCCGCCCAAGAGGCCCTTCTGCGGCGCGGTCCACCACCCGTGCTCTTCGACGAGGATAGGCCGGTAGAACGGCAGCTGGCCGCCGAGTGACTCCTCTATCTCTCCACCGAGTCCTGCAGCGTAGAGACCGCTGCCGAGCGCTACCGACGTGAGCACTGCGCCGAGCGCGATGACCGCGAGCGGGTAGCGATACCCGCGCTTCGTGCGGCGGATGTTCGCGTACCCGAGCGCGAGGAAGACGATGAGCACGATGGCCCACAGGAACGGCGCGACCGCGAGGAAGAACGTAAGGAAATCGGGATGCGTCGCGACGGCGAGGTTCCAGCCGGCGTTCTGTACTTCGAACACCGCCGCAGCGAACGCGAACGCGCCGAGTGCGACCGCGAGCGCGCCCAGGGTCCAGAACACGTAGTTCTTGAACACGAATTCCCAGCGCGGCCGGGGCGTGAGCTTCTCGCCCTCGATCTTGTCGAGGATGCGTTTCGCGAGCGTATCGGGTGTGTGGGGCATGTCGTTCATGATGTAAAGGATTCGGGCATCGTGCCCTTGAGCGCACGTTTCGCCCGATGGATCAAGGTCGAGACGGTGCCGACCGGCACCTCGAGAATGTCGGACATCTCGGCATACGAGCGGTCTTCGAAGAAACGGAGCGTGAGCACGTCGCGATACCGTGGGTCCAAGGTCGCGAGCGCTTTCTCAAGCTCCTCGCGCGAAAGCCTGAGCTCTGCGAGCGAACTCGCGTCAGCGGAGTCATCCTTGAGCTCGGTGAGGAGCGCCTCCCCTTCTTCGGTCAGTATGACCTGCGGTCGAGCGCGACGGGCTCGGAAGAAGCTCATGGCCTCGTTGTGCGCGATGCGGTACATCCAGGACGAGAATGACAGCTCCGGGTCGAAACTGTTCAGGTTCCGGTACGCTTTGATGAATGCATTCTGGAGGACATCCTCCCGATCCTCGGGTACCGCAAGACCGAGCCGCTCGAGGTAGCGACCGAGTTTCGCCTCGTAGCGCTCGATAAGAAGCGCGAAGGCCTCCTTATCGGCGAGCGTTTGGCGAACAATCTCTTCATCAGAAAGCGCGTGAGACATTCTCGTCCGCACATTGTAATACGCATGGGCGAGACCTAAAAATGGCACACCGCGACGTGCCCACAGCACCTCGGAATCTGCTACACTCTAGGGGTTCCCCGGCATGTCTTTCCACTACTTCATAACGTACCTCATCGGCAACGCCCTCGGTTCCGATATCCTCGTGGGTCTCGCCATCATCATCGGGACCTTCATCCTCGAAGACCCTACCACCGTCATCGTGGGCGTCCTCGCTGCCGATGGCCTCATCCCGATACCGACCGCGCTCATCGCCCTCTACCTCGGTATCGTGTTCGGTGATCTCTGGCTCTACGGCATGGGGTACCTCGCGAGCACCCACCCGTGGCTCGGACGGTTCGTCAATCACGACAGGACCGCTCCCTTCAAGAGCTGGCTCGAGAGCCGGTACCAGACGACCATCTTCTCCGTACGATTCATCCCGGGCCTGCGTCTGCCCACCTATACCGCCTGCGGCTTCTTCCGCACCAACCTCACGCAATTCTTCATCACAGCCATCGGTGCGACCTTGATTTGGACCACCTTCCTCTTCTACGCCTCGTACTGGTTCGGTTCTCTCACGAGCCAGTGGCTCGACTCGGTCCGCTACGGCCTCGCCGCGCTCTTCCTGCTCGCCCTCTTCCTCATCGGGCGACACAATCTGAAGTCCTACCGCGTACATAAGGAGAACGGAGGCGGTTCGACCCCCTCTTCGTAAACCCCTCCCATGCCTCCGCTTCCCGATAACGGCCCGCTCTTTTCGGTGCTTGAGTATGCCCCGGGATTCGTGAAGTATGCGCTCCATTTCCCCTACGGTTTCTACCTCGCCGCGAAGTATCGGAGCGCTTCGCTCCCAGCCATCTCGAACCCGTCCATCGTGACGGGAGGTATCGCGGGTGAGTCGAAGACCGACCTCTACGCGCTTGTCGGACCCTATGCGAAGCGATTTTTCGCCCCGTTCATAACCGTGCACGCAGGAGACGCGGCAGATTCATTCCGCACCGAGCTCGAGGGCGCAGGCATCACGTACCCCTTGGTCGCCAAGCCCGACATCGGCCGAAACGGACGCGGCGTGAAGATCATCGAGGACGAAGCGGCACTCATGAAGTACTTGCGCTCCTTCCCTGCCGACGTGCGCATGGTGCTCCAGCGATATGTGAGCGACGAAGGCGAAGCTGGCGTCTTCTACGTCCGGAAGCCTTCCGAAACGCACGGGCGCATCACCTCGCTCACGCTCAAGTACTTCCCGGAGGTAACGGGCGATGGTCGCTCCACCTTGCGCGAACTCATCACGCGCGACCCGCGCGCCTCGAAGATCGCGGCTATCTACTTCCGCCGCAACAAGCGCGACCTCGACCGCGTCATACCGGAAGGAGAGCGCCACCGCCTCGTCTCGGTCGGTAACCACGTGCGTGGTTCCCTTTTCATAAACGGCGAAGACTTCATCACGCCGGAGATGACCGCCGCATTCGACCGCATAAGCAAAGACATCAAGGACCTCTACTTCGGCCGGTTCGACGTGCGCTTCGCGGACATCCACGACCTTTCGGCAGGCAAGGATTTCACCATCCTCGAATACAACGGCGCGTCGAGCGAGCCGACGCACGTGTGGGACCGCCGTACGAGCATGCGCGAGACGTACCGGGAGCTGCTTGCCCACTGGCGCTACGCGTTCGAGATAGGCGCCGAGCATCGTGCGCGCGGCGTACCCGTGCCGAAATTCTGGGACCTCGTGCGCGTCTGGCGCGAAGAGGAGGCACTGATACAGCGCTACCCAGACGAGGAATGATTACGCGGCCGCGGCCTCAGGCTCGCGCGGATAGCGGCGGCGGTACTCGTACAGCGTGAGGATGAGGAGGAAGAAGTCGAAGATAGCGAGCGCGAGGAGTAGCGTCTCGTTTCGCACGAGCCCTCGGTACAGCTCGTATGCGCCGAAGATAGCGAGCGCCGCCATGAAGAGCGGATAGGCGACCCTTTTGCCTGCGAAGATGCCGAGCACGAGCAGCACCTTGATGAACCCGTGCAGTATGAGGTAGACGGCGAGGAAGTAGTGCGGGTAGACCGCGAACGAGTGCGCGAGGCTGCGGATAGTCGTGGCGATGGGGTCGCCCGGGTCGGTCGCGAGCTCGCCGCCGGTCACGAATTCCGCCACGCGCACGATGAACGCAGGGCGAACGAAGAGCACGGCGAGCCCGCCGAGCATCTCGAGCGTGCCATCGAACGCTTTCACGATAAGCGCGATGTCGAAGATCCACAGCACGTCACGTTCGGCTTTCTGTTCTCGCGGCGATTCTGTCTGCTCTCTCTGCATGGCTACAAAGTACCACCCCGTTAGAAGTCGGCCAACAGAAACGTATGCGATTACAGCCGGAGAACTCTCCTGTGTATACCGACACGTGCATTGGCGAGGCAAAAAATTCGAAAGCAATTTTTTGCCCGAGACTTCTAACGGGGTACCACTAAAAGAGCGCGGGCCCTATGGTAAGCACGAACGTGCGCGACGTTCACTCAGGAAGAGTGCGTTGCGAGCCATCGTTCGGCGGCCCAGCCGCCGCCTCGCTTGTGTTCCGGCTCCGCGGTTTTGGCATAGCAGCAAAGCTGCACGATGCAGGATGCCAAAACACCATGCCGCGGGCCTGCACAACTGTCTCGCAACGCACTCTTCCTGAGCCATGACCAAAGACGGGCAGGCGATGATATTTTCACGAGCGAAGCGTTTTGATTTTCAGACGGCCTTGCGGAGCCGCAGAAAATCAAAACGGCTTGTGGCGAGCGGAGTGAAAATATCGCGCCCGCTCGTCTCCTACCCCACCCTCGAAGCAAGTGCACCGAGCGCTTTCTGCACGAGCTCCTTCGTCGACTCTTCCTTGAGCGAACCGTCGTCGTTGAACATCTCTTTCGCCGGACCGAGGTAGAGCTCAGGCTGCCCGACGAGCTTCGCATCGAGATACACCATGACCTGCTTCAGGTGGCTCTGTGCGACCGCTGTGCCTATCTTGCCGCTCGAGACACCGCAAACGAGCACCGGCTTCCCGGCAAACGAGTTCGCGCCATACGGGCGACTAAGCCAATCGACTGCATTCTTCAAGACGCCCGACATGGAGCGGTTGTACTCCGGCGTGGCGAGGATGACCGCGTCAGCAGCATTCACCTTGTCTTTGAGCGTCTGCGCAGCAGACGGGAACGTCGCGTCGAGCTCGCTGTTGTAGAGCGGCAAGTCAGCGATAGAAACGACTTCGACCGTCGTGCCTTCCGGCGCGAGCGCGGAAAATGCGTGCAATAGTTTCGTATTAAATGAATCCTGGCGGAGGCTCCCGGAGATGGCGATGATATGCATAGGTATTCGATAATTGAGCTTCTAAGCTACCTCACTAGCCTACCGCGCAGCGCACGCCCGCGTGAATGGGGATAACCTAGCGTCGGAATATGCGGAATCGGACGCCCGTCACCGCCTCTAAGACGAGCGCGGCCGGCACCATGAGCGCGCCGTACAGGACGAAGATGGCCACTAGTTCCTTACGCAGTGCGGACGACGCGAACTGCCACGACCATACCGGGAATGCTGCGTTCGTAAGCTCATAGAGGAATGCCATGCCGACGCTCCACGCATAGAACGCCGTGCGTGATGCGCGATGCAGCGCGCGCACGGTGACGAAGAATACTCCGTACGAGAAGATGCCATTCATAACGAGGAAGAGCGGCGTAAATCCGAGCGCGTATGAGAAAACGCCGAAGAGCTTCCCGAAGACGAGGTCGAAGGCGATGCCGAAGATAAGCCCGACTGCAAGCGCGGTCGTGAGCTGCCTGCCCTTCCATGCACGTGCGTCACCCTGCTCTCGAACGACGAGCGAGAGCGTCCCGAGCTGCACGCACACGACCACCGCGAAGTTGAGCCAGTCCATACCTATTTACTGTAGCGTCTTTTTCCAGCGCTCATAGAGCGCGGTGGTGGCAAAGAGGTCACCGGCGTTGTAGCGCGCGATGCGCTCATACTCGCCAGCTTCGTACAACGCCGAAACGTCGTCACCCTTCGTGCCGCCCGCCTTCGGGCTCTCGATACCGAGCGCGCGCGTGAAAAGGTGGAGCGACTTCTTGAATCGCGCTGCGCCATAGAATGAAAGCTGGTCCATGAGGTCGACGTGCGCGCATCCGCGCTGCATCGAGAGGTAGCGGTTACTCATGAGGTCTTTGGTGGGCTTCACGCCGTGCACCATCGAACGGATAGCGAGGAACGGCGCGTCGAACCCGCGCCCGTTGAACGACACGAATTCGTGCACGTGCCTGGCCACTTCCCAGAACTGCTCGAGCATAGCTTTCTCGCCCATCGGCTTGTACTTGATGCCGTCGTCTTCCGTCTCTTCGAGCGAGGCACCTGGCGCTTGGAAGTAGACGGCACCCTGCTTCTTCTCAGAATCGTACGCACCGATAGCGACGATGAATCCGGTGAGCGGTGAGAGCCCGAGCCCTTCCTTTACCTGTTTCAGTTCGTACTCGTACTCATCCTCGTCTCTCGACGACTGCTCGATGTACCACGCGAGATTCTCTTGCGTGGTCTTGTCGAGCTCGTTCCACTCTTCACCGACTGTTTCTATATCAAACACGAGTGCCATACGTTCAGTATACTGCGTATATGACTCCCGCTCGCAAACGCGCACTCGGTGCACTCATACTCGCGCTCGCCACGCTCGGCATCGGCTACTTTATTGGCGGCAGCGCGGCGCCCGCAGCGGGCGCCGCGTGCGTCGCGCCCACGACCGTCTCTGCTCCCCCGGCAGGCTCTACGCGCGTGCTCTACTCGCTCGACCAGAAGGAGAACGACAAGCAGCTCATCGCGCTCATAGACAGCGCGAAGACGCACGTGTACTTCGCTATCTACGAGTTCACGCTCAAAGATGTGGCCGACGCCTTGGTCGCCGCGAAGGAGCGCGGGCTCGACGTGCGCGGACTCGTCGACTCGACCGAAAGCGCGAGTTCGTACGACCAGCCCATCATCCAGGAGCTCGTCGCCGCAGGCATTCCGGTGGAGACCGAGAAGCACGCGGACGGCAATGGCATCATGCATATCAAAGCGCTCGTCACCGACTCGGCGTACGCGATGGGTTCCTACAACTGGACCGGCTCGGCGACGACCGAAAACGACGAGATACTCGAGATAGGCACGGACCCCACGCTCGTGAAAACGTACGAAGACCTTCTGTTACGTCTCTTCACGCAATACCAGGGAACGAACGCGGCGGCCGAGGCCGCCGCGCCCGTACTCCACGGCCCCTACTCCATCACGGAAGCGCCCGCGCACGTGGGCGAGTACGCGAAAGTCACGGGCACACTTGTAGACGCCTACACCTCCTCGACCGGCACCGTCTTCCTCGATTTCTGCAAAGACTACAAGAGCTGCCCGTTCTCGGGCGTCATCTTCGCCGGCGACGCTAAGGCCTTCGGCGACCTTTCTCGCTACGCCGGCAAGACGGTCACAGTGACGGGCACCATCACCTCCTACCAGGGCCAGGCCGAGATGAAACTCTCCGATTCAAGTCAGATGTTGCCTCATTGACATCTTGACTTTTGTGAGTATATTAACGCCAGAAAATCAAAGGAGGCAGCCATGCTGCTAGACCTCGTGTTCATTGCTGCATGTGCGGCAATTATGTGGCACTGGATTCAAGAAGATTTCCTGGACGACGAGTTGGACTCCGGCGACCGCCGCGCACTCATACCCTTCGCTTCCATCTTGGGGTTTATCCTTTGCGCTACAGCATTCGTGGTTTGGTCACTCGTGGGCATGTTTACGTCCTCGCTCGTACCGCACGAGGCGACTGGCTACCACACCGGGCCTTTCCCGCTCGTCTTCAGTCAGGATGCAAAGAGTTGGCCGCGATACTGCGTAGCGGTGGGTGAAGAAGGCGCAATATACGCGAGAGCTACGGACGAATTCCAACTGCACTCTTTCCCGAAAGAAGACGCACGCATTAGTGTCGAGCTCGGCCGCAAAGACTGCTCAGAGACGGTGTTCGTCGAGACGGGCGTACGGTTTACGCCGCAGTACACGTGGGCTTGGTTGCTTACGCCGGAAATGCTTCTGCCGAAGCATAACCAGTATGTCTTCCACGTGCCGCCGGGCATGGTGAAGCACATGGATAATGCAAGATAAGAAACAAACTCTTCATTTTTTGTCACAAAGTGGCCAGCACCAGGTGCTGGCCACTTTTCTTCCCATTTTCGTGATTTTCTGGTATATTTCCTCTACAACACGTGGCTAGCCAAGACCGACTGAACATCAATAACGAGATTCGCGCGAAGGAGCTGCGCGTCATCGGAAGCGACGGGGAGAACCTCGGCGTGCTTTCGCTTAGGGAGGCGCTCGCGGCGGCGCAGCGCGTCGGCCAGGACCTCATTGAGATAAGCCCGGGAGCGGTCCCGCCCGTTGCGAGAATCGCTGATTATGGTAAATTCGAATACGAACGACGGAAGAAGGAAAAGGCTGTCAAGGCCAAGGCGAAAGTCTCCGAAACCAAGGAAGTCCAGATAAAGGTCGGCACGAGCGAAAACGACCAGAACCTGAAGGCCAAGAAGGCCGCGCAGTGGCTTTCCGAGGGGCACCGGGTGCGCGCCGAGATCTTCCTCAAGGGCCGGTATAAGGGCATGAGCGAGGACTTCCTCAAAGGACGCCTCGAGATGTTCCTGAAGCGCATCCCGTACGCGTTCAAGATGGCAGAGCCGATAACGAAGAGCCCGAAGGGCTACGCCGGCGTCATCGAGCGTGACCTCGCGGCGCAGAAGAAGCGCGAGCAAGAAACCAACCATGAAAACCAATAAATCGTATACGAAGCGCATCCGGGTGACCCGCAAGGGCAAGCTTGTCGCACGCAAGGCTGGCCAGAACCACTTCAACGCGAAAGCGAGCGGCAACAAGCGCCGCGGCAAGCGCGCAGCGGTCTCGCTCGCGCTTACTAAAGCGGTGAAGCGCCGCTTCCTTCCCGCCTCAGGTGCGAAGTAGTTTTAGCAATCAGGTAATTCTTTAGATATGTCACGAGTAAAAGGAGGCGTCATGGCGAACAAGCGTCGGAGCAACATGCTCTCGCGCACGAAGGGCTACCGCCACGGTCGCGGATCGAAGAAGCGCCAGATGCATGAGGCGATACTTCACGCCGGCAAGTACGCGTTCAACGACCGCCGCGAGAAGAAGAACGTCTTCCGTCAGCTCTGGATCGTCCGCTTGAATGCAGCAGTCCGCGAGAATGGCCACAAGTCGTACTCCACCTTCATCAATAAGCTGAAGAAGG
>JAKAMK010000088.1 GCA_021812925.1 bacterium
CGAAGCGTTTCGAGACGTTCGGATTCGCTCTTTCGAAACTCCTCGAGCGCCCGCTCGCACTTCTTCGGGAAAAGCGGGATGTCCTCGCCCTCTTCCGTGGTCATGGGTCCCGTGACGCCCACGCGAACCTTGCCGCGCATGAGCGCTTCATCCATATTCAGTCGCTGGGTGAGCCAATACTGCTTCGTCTCTTCGTTTTCGAAATCGACGGTCCAGCGCCGCTCTCCGTCCGCGAGAACGACGCGGCGCTCATCGTCACCTTCCCACGCGGCAGTCACCGGCTCTGTTTCCCACTTCGCTTTCGGCTTTTCCGCAGCACCGGGGACCTGTTCTATAGACATAGGTTTGGTATGGCAATCCTTGGTAACGAACCTATGATAGCACCCCGCGCCGTCACGCGGCCCGAGGCCATCGCTTCCCCGCCTCGGGCCACAGCTTCGTGAGCGGATGGCCGGCGCAATCGTGCGGACGCGCGGGGCACACGTAGCGCCCGTAGAGCACGAGCCCGTTATTCACGTACTTCCAGTCCTTTTTCGGGACGAGCGTCTCGAGGTCCTTGGATATCTTCTTCAGGTCGTTCTCGTCCGTGAGGTCGAACCGCTTCGCGAAGCGCTTCACATGCGTGTCGGTCGGGATGCCCTCCCAGGTGTCGTACAGCTCGCCGAGGATGACGTGCGCGGTCTTGTAGCCCACGCCCGGGAGCGAGACGAGCTCCGCCTCGGTCTTCGGGACCCGGCCGCCAAAGTCGTGCTGCACGACTTTGGCGGCCGCGATGATGTGCTTCGCCTTGGTCCGGAAGAACGAGAGCGAAGAAATCTCTTTCGTAAACGTCTTTGCATCGGCGTCCGCGAAATCCTTCGGCGTCTTGTATTTCTTCCAGAGCGACTCGGTCACCTTGTTGACCTGCTTGTCGGTCGCCTGCGCGGAAAGGATGACCGCCGCGACGAGCTGGAACGGCGTCCGGTACCGGAGCTCGGTCTCCGGGTGCGGGTACGCCTTCTTCAGGTACGCGACGATGCGCTTCACACGCGCCGTACGCTCTTGAAGCTTCTCGGGTGTCATGCCCGGATGATAAACGAAAAGCGGTCCTGCCGGAAAGGCGGAACCGCTTCGTGTGCCTCCGATTCTTACCGGAGGTGGTTTACTCGAATGACCCTCTCGGACGCGCGGAATTCTATCGATTCCCCACGGACCAGGACAGCCCCGGTCTGGTAGACACAGTACACGTGACCGTCACGTTCCTTGTAGAACAGTTCGATTGCGTGCCCGTTACATCTTTTCACGTCCTGCATCCGGATGAAGTACCCGGAGCAAAGCTTCTTGAGCAGCATCCTATCTCTCCCCTGGCGTGCTGCCCTCAGACTGTACCGCACCCAGCGAGCGCCTTCAAATCCGCAATGACCTCTGCTGCATGCTGCTCCGGCTTCACCTTCCCGTACACTTTCGCGATGGTCCCGTCCGGGCGGATGAGGAACGACGTGCGGCTCGTGCCCATGTAGGTCTTCCCCATGAACTTCCGCTCGCCGAATACCCCGTACTGCCCCACCACTTCCTTGTGCGCGTCGGAGAGGAGCGTGAACGGCAGCTCGTAGGTCGTCGCGAACTTCCGATGGCTCTCTACCGAGTCGGTCGAGACGCCGAGCACGACCGCGTCGATAGCCTTGAAATCCTTGAACTGGTCGCGGATGGTGCACGCCTCGATGGTGCAGCCCGGCGTATCATCCTTCGGGTAAAAGTAGAGGAGCACCCACTTCCCGCGGTAATCCGCGAGCGTGTGCTCTTTGCCGTCCTGGTCGGGGAGCGTAAACAAGGGAGCAGCGGTTCCTTCGACAGGCATCGTCATGCGAGAGAGTATAGGACGCCCCTGCCTAAAGGCGCAATGAACTTCGCGGCGCCTAATCGCGCGGGAAAGCGAAGTGGAAGAAGAGGGTGAGGAGCGTGCCCGCCGTGTAGGTCATGAGGAGCGCGAGCGCGAGCATGCCGGCGACCGGTATGAGCATCGCGAGCGAGAGGATGAACATGCCGACCACGCCGTCGCGCCAGAGCACCTCGGCGCGACGCTCGGATCGGCGCGCGATGAGCGCCCCGACCAGGATGCCGGCGTAGAGGAACGACAGCAGCGCGAGGAGCGCGTACCCGATCGCGATGAGGAGCGCGATGCCGAATCCGATGAACGTGAGCGCGAGCAGGATGAGGAATATCGGCGTCGCAACGAACGCGGCGAACCCGAGCAGCATCGTGAGGAGGATGGAGCGTGCCCGGCCTCCCGAGAGGCGGCGGGTGACCGCCTCCGCAAGCCGCGGAAAGAGGCCTGCTAGGAGTCCGGCGAGGATAAGCGAGCCGAGGATGCGCGCGAGGAGGAAGATGCCGATCGAGGCAACGGCGAGCGCACGCGACGCCCCCGCGGACGGCAGGTACGACGAACTCGTGTAGTGGATGCCGCCGCCGATCTTCGCGGAGGCCGGGATGTCTGCCGGCTCCGGCGCATCGTAGGTGAGCGCGCCGTGAATCACCGTGCCCGGAGCGAGCGCGACGTGGCCGCCTGCGGTCACGGTGACGTCGCCCGCATAGGTGCCCGCGAGCGCGACGTTGTTCGCATAGATAGTCACCGGGCCGCCCGCGCCGTCGGAGGCCGTCGCGTTCGCGGCGAACAGGAAGAGGCTTCCGCCCACGGGCGCCGTGACCTGCACCGCGTAGCCGGCTGCGACCACGTCGCCCGAGACCGGTTCCTCGACGCTCACCGAGCCGCCTGCCGCGCGGAGGTCGCCCGCAACCGCCGCGCGCGACGCCACCGAGCCGCCCATGAAGAGCGCGTCGCCCGAGACGGGCGCCGCGGAAATGACCGAACCGCCGATCGCGGTGAGGTCGCCCGAGACCGGTGCCGTCACGACCACGGCCGCGCCGCCGTCGTACTCGTTACCGGCGGAAGAGGAGGCGACGAGAAGCGAACGCGCCGCATTGAACGTAGAGACGGGCGCCGCGAGCGCGAGAGCCGGAAGCAGGATCCCTATGGCTACGGCGGCAGTCGCGAGGGTCCGTTGCATAGCGGGTCAGGCCGTGGGCGGCATCGAGAACTGCGGCGGAGCAGGAGGCTGTTCGTGAGGAGGCGGGAGCGCGTGTGTGAGCGGCTCTATGAATCCTGCCGCGATGAGGATGAGGAGCGCGATGACCGCAGAACCGATGCAGTAGATGCAGAGCGCGCCGATGACGAAAATCTGGAGGAAGGTGAAGTAGAGCGAA
>JAKAMK010000089.1 GCA_021812925.1 bacterium
CACCACTACCTCTTGGGACTCCTGACCGACTCACCGACCTACACGGGCGACGGCGTGCTTACGAACTCCGGCGTGTTCGATGGCCGTGACAATCGCGAGGCCACGGACGACATAATCGCTGCGGTCAGCGGCCGAAAAGTCGTGCGCTACAAGCTCCGTGACTGGGTGTTCTCTCGCCAGCGCTACTGGGGCGAACCGATCCCGGTCATCCACTGCGAGAAGTGCGGCGTCGTACCCGTGCCGTACGAGGACCTGCCGGTCACGCTGCCGGAGGTTGAGTCGTATGAGCCCACCGGCACCGGCGAGTCGCCCCTCGCGGCGATTCTCGACTGGGTGAACGTGCCGTGCCCGAAGTGCAAAGGCCCGGCGAGGCGTGAGACCAATACGATGCCGCAGTGGGCGGGCTCGTCGTGGTACTACCTGCGCTTCATGGATCCGCACGACGCCGAGCAGCTCGTCTCCGCGAAGGCCGAGAAATACTGGGCGCCGGTGGACGTGTACGTGGGCGGCGACCACGCCGTGCGCCACCTCATCTATGCGCGCTTCTGGCACAAGTTCCTCTATGACATCGGCGTCGCGAGCACGATAGAGCCCTTCGCGCGGCTCGAGTTCCTCGGATTCATCCTCGCCGAGGACGGGCGGAAGATGAGCAAACGATTCGGCAACGTCATCAATCCTGACGACGTGGTCGCCGAGTACGGAGCGGACGCGTTCCGCACGTATGAGATGTTCATGGGTCCGTTCGAGAACACGACCGCATGGTCGACCGCTTCGATTGCTGGCACGGCGCGCTTCATCGAGCGCGTCTGGCAGTTTGCGGACAAGGTTACGGCTGAACCCGCCGCAGCGATGGACGCCGTACTGAACGAGACCGTGAAGAAGGTCGGCGAAGACATCGAGGCGTTCAAATTCAATACTGCGGTAAGCCAGATGATGATATTCATGAACGCGGCGGAAAAGGCGGGCGCACTCGGGCGCGACCAGTGGCGCACCTTCCTCCGCGTGCTCGCGCCGTTTGCGCCCCACGTGACGGACGAGCTGTGGACCGAGCTCGGTGAAGTGCAGTCGATTCACATCGCGTCGTGGCCTCTCTACGACGCACGGTTCCTCGCCCAGACGGAGGTCGAGGTGGTCGTGCAGGTAGCCGGGAAGCGACGCGGGTCAGTCCGGCTCGCTTCGGACGCCTCCCAGGAAACGGCGGAGGCCGCTGCCCGAGCTCTCCCGGCGGTCGCCTCGGCGCTTACCGGGCGGCGCATCGGGCGCATCATTTACGTTCCGGGGCGCATCGTGAACCTCGTCCCGACAGGGGATTGACGGAGTTGTAAGGGTTTGCTATAAATTACACCACATGACCATGAAGACTAAGACTCGTAGCACGGGAGCGGCGAAGCCTGCCTCGTTTTCGTTCGATAGCGCAGCGCTCGTGAAGAAGCTCCTCGCGGCGGCTCCTGAGCGCGCGCGCGACGTGCTCGTGCGGCGTTTCGGCCTCGGCACGAATGCCGAGCACGAGACGCTCGAGTCCATCGGCGACCGTTCCGGCATCACCCGCGAGCGTGTCCGCCAGATCGAAGCGGCCGGTCTCGATGCCATCCGGAATAGCGCGGTCTTCAAGGACGCCGCCCCCGCACTCGACGAGGTAGCGCGCCACATCGAGAAGCTCGGCGCCGTCGTATCCGAGGACGAGCTGCTCGCGTCACTTTCGAATGACGACAAGGGACGCAACCGTTTCCGCTTCCTCCTCGTGCTCGGCTCACGCTTCTACCGCGAGCGCGAGACCGATGACTTCCTCGCGCGCTGGCACATCGACCCGTCGACCGCAAAGCGCATCCACGAGGCGCTCTCGAACCTCTACGGATCGCTCTCGGACGATGAGGTGCTTCCCGAGGGCGAACTCATGGACCGCTTCATCGATGAGCTGAAGGGCGTGAACGACGCCTACAAGAACGAGGAGGTCCTGAAGCGCTGGCTCTCGCTCTCGAAGAAGATCGGCAAGAACCCGCTCGCCGAGTGGGGCAAGGTCTCCGCACCGGCAATCCGCACGAAGGGCATCCGCGACTACGCGTACCTCACGATTAAGCGCAAGGGCGAGCCGATGCACTTCTCCGAAGTCGCGAAGGCCATCGGCACCGTATTCTCGAAGAAGGCGCACGTCGCGACGACCCACAACGAGCTCATCAAGGACCCGCGCTTCGTGCTCGTCGGCCGCGGCCTCTACGCACTCACCGAGTGGGGCTACAAGCCGGGCGTCGTGCGCGACGTCATTCGCGGCATCCTGAAGGATGGCGGTCCGCTCACGAAGGACGACGTCATGAAGCAGGTGAAGAAAGTCCGTTTCGTGAAAGACAACACCATCCTCGTGAACCTGAACGACTCTCGCTACTTCAAGCGGACGAAAGACGGCAAGTACGCAGCGGTGTAACGGGTTTCAATGCACATGTGAAAACGATGGCGCCGGAGGCGCCATCGTTTTCTCTGCTATCATGGTTCACACATGGTCCCGCTGCCGTTCTACGAGCACATCGAGGAGTGGGTGAAATCTTCCCGCGATACGGCCGGCGTCCGTCCGTTTTCCTGGCCGCCCTTTATCGCGGGCCTCGTGTTCATCTTCCTGTTCTACGTCATCTTCCCGAAGGAGACGGTGCTCGGCGTCCAGCTCGCGCTCTTCCTCGCGCCCGTCTGGCTCACCGCGCTCATCATCGCGAGCGCATGGCACCTGTACCTCATCCTCATCCGCTCGGAGTTCATCGCGAAGCAGAAGTACGTACTGCTCGAAATCAAGCCGCCACGGAACCTCATGAAGACCCCGCTCGCCATGGAATCCGTGTTCTCGAGCATCCACTACACGAAAGGCGAGAGCAACTGGTTCCAGAAATTCATACAGGGCCAGGTGCGCCCGTACTGGTCCATCGAGCTCGTATCGTTCGGCGGGCAGGTGCACTTTTACCTCTGGACGCGCGCGGCGTTCAGGAAGCTTGTCGAGAACGCCTTCTACGCCCAGTACCCGGGCGTGCAGATCGTCGAGGCTGCCGACTACACGCAGCTCATCAGCGCGAAGCCGGAGGAGTGGGGCGTCTGGGGCTGCGACTACAAGCACACGGGTTCCGATGTGCTGCCAATAAAGACCTACGTCGACTACGGCCTCGACCAGACGCAGCTGAAAGAGGAGCAGCAGATAGACCTCTTCGCGCACATCACGGACTTTCTCG
>JAKAMK010000010.1 GCA_021812925.1 bacterium
TGGGTCGCGGGATTGTCGACCGGGTAGCGTGCGTTCTCCGACAGCGAGACGAGGAAGAGCGCGAGCAGGGAGAATGTGAGCGGGAAGACGCCTTGCTGCCATGGCATGCTCGCGCCCCGCGCGAGCATGCCATCGAGGCTCCACGAACCGGCGGCGACCGCGAGCGTCGCGAGGCTCACGTAGAGCGCGGGCTCGACGAGCGCGGCGAGCGTCATCTCGCGGGAGGCGCCCATGTTCCCGAAGGTGCTCGCCGTATCCATGCCGCCCATGACGAGCCACGCCGAGCCGAGCGCGAGGAGCCCTCCTATGAAGAACAGGTTCGCGAGCGGGTCCGGCACGAGCCCATAGCCGAAGGTCGGGACAGAAAACGCGAGCACGACCGCGATCCCCGAGACGACGAACGGCACGGCACGGAACACCCACGAGCTGTAGCGCGTCACCGTCATGCCCTTCCGGAAGAGGGCCGCGAACGACACGTACGGCAGCCACGGCGGGGCGCCACGGCGGTTCTGGAAACGCGCCTTCATTAATCGCACGAGGCCGAGGAACAAGGGCGCGGTGAGCAGCGCGACGAGGCCCTGGAGAATGAAAAGTGCCGTGGTCATAGCGCGACGATGATGGTGACGACGAGCGCCACGAATACGAGGAGCAGGTAGAACTGCACCGAGCCGTTCTGGAGCCGGCGCGCGAACTGCGAGAGGCCGACGACCGCCTTCCCTACCGGCTCATACACGGAACGCTCCCAGAACGAACCCGTCGCCCAGGTGAGCCGCCGGCGCGCGATCCACGGGTTCGTCGCGACAATCGGTTCCGCGACGAGCTCTTTCTGCGCGAGCACGATGGACCGGAAGAAGAATCGGATCGGCGCGACGAATCCAGTCGCCGTGTACTGCATGCGCGGCGAGAGCGGCGTCCCGCAGTCCCACGTATCGGTCACGCGGATGGCACGGCGTGGCGAGAGCCGCGCGTACGCGAAGGCGACGGCCGCAAGGGCGAGCGCGAGCGCGCCGAAGACGACGAGCGGATCGAGCGACGCGCCCGGTACGATGACCGCGCCGAGCCCCTCCCTGAAGGTCGGAAGGCCGACGATGCGGGAGAAGAACGGGAAGGCGTAGAGGCCCGAGAGGGCGACGAGCGCAGCGGCGACCATGGGCGGCAGGGCGAGCGTCTTCGGGAGCGGCGCCACGTGCTCGGCGCGCTGCGAGCGCGCGCGGCCGAGGAACGCGACACTGAAGAGCTTCACGAACGCGAAGAGCGCGAGGCCGCCGACGAGCGCCACGACGCCGAGCACGAGTGCGGCAACGAACGCGACCGAGGGCGCCGGAGCCGAGAACGCGAGCGCGAGCGACTGCAGGAGGAGCCATTCGCCGAAGAACGTGCCCGTGGGCGGCAGCGCGGCCGCCGAGAGCGCGAGCACGAGAAACGCTCCAGAGAACACCGGCCACGCCCGCGCGAGGCCGCCGAGCGCGTCGAGTTCGCGCGTGTGTGTCTCCGCGACCACGGCGCCGGTCGCCATGAAGAGGCCGGACTTGAAGAGCGCGTGATTGAGGGTATGGAGCGCGACGAATCCGGTCACGGCGGCGCGGAGCGCATCGAGGAGCGCCGAAGGCGGGAACGTGCTCATCGCCATGAGGAGGCCGACGCCCGTGAAGAGGAGCCCCATGTTCTCGATGCTGCTCCACGCGAGCATGCGCTTCGCGTCGTTCTCGACGACCGCGTGGAGCACGCCGAAGAACGCGGAGAGGAGGCCGAGGAGGATGACGAGCGCCGCCCAGGAGAGCGGGAGCGCCGGGAAGAGTCCGAGCGTGAGGACGAAACCATAGAGCGCGACCTTCAGCATGACGCCCGAAAGGAGCGCGGAAGAAGAGCTTGGCGCCATGGGGTGCGCGTACGGCAGCCACTGGTGCAACGGCACGAGACCCGCCTTCGAGCCGAAGCCTGCGAAGAGGAGGAGGAATGCAGACACGGCAGCGAGTGGCGAGAGGCGCGCCGCGGCGCCCGCGACGAGCGCCCACGGAAGGAAGAGGTTCCCTGCCGCAAGCAGCATGAATCCGGCGAGGAGCGACACGAACCCGATCTGCGCCATGAGCAGGTACCGAAAGCCCGCCGCGAGCGCTTCACGGTTCGGATCGGCAATGATGAGGAAGTACGCGGGCACGGACATGAGCTCCCAGCCGAGGAGGAACGTGAACGGGTTGCCCGCAAACAGCGTCGCGAGCATGCCGAAGATGAAGAGCGCCGACGCGGCATCGAGCCACGGAAGCGCGTACGTCGTACGGTACCGAGGCAGGTAGCCGAGCGAGAACCACGAGGTGAGCGTGACGCCGACGAACACGAGCGCCGCAAAGAACGCCGAGAGCGGCGTGACGAGGAACGCGAGCGCCCCGAAGGAGAAGATGCCCACGCCGGAAGGGCCGGCGCCGGCGAGCCCGAAGGCGAACCAGATGGATGCCGCGATGCCGACCGCGCCGCTTACGATGAGCGTCGCATGCGCGAACGCCGTCTCGCGCGGCGATTGGCGCAGGAGGACGGCCGCGAGTCCCGCGACAAGCGGCAGCACGAAGGAAACGGCGTAGAGCGTCGCGGACATACGAGACTGCGGACGTTACCGGCGAGCCGCCCTGAGCGCGCCGAGGAGCCCCTCGAGGATGGCGCGCGGCGAGGGCGGGTCGCCCGGGATGACGAAGTCGACCGGGATGACGTCTGCAACCGCGCCCGCGACCGCATACGAACCCTTCCAGATGCCGCCCGTCGCCGCGCCATCGCCCACCGCGATGACCGTCCGCGGCTCGGGCATCATCTCGTACGCGGTCTGCAAGGCACGCGCCATGTTGCGCGTGACGGGACCGGAGACCGTGAGGATGTCCGCGTGCCGCGGCGACGCGACGAACGAGAGCCCGAACCGCTCGCTGTCGTAGTACGCATTACCGAGCGCGGTCATCTCGTACTCCTCGCCGTTCGTGCCGCCCGCGTCCACGTGCCGGATGCGCAGGCTCCGGCCGCCATAGAGCTCGCGGACCGTCTCCCGGAGCCGCTCGCCGAGCGCCGACTCCTCGAGCGGGTGCACCGAAACCGGCTCCGTCTTGGAGCCGGTCGCGACTATCGTCCGGAGGAGGCGCAACATAGTTGAACGCGTACCAGTGTATGCCTGCCCCTCCCCATTGTCTAGGCCGCCATGCACAGGCGCGTGCGGACGCCTAGTAGGATTTCAGGTGCCGCGCGTGCTCGTGCGTGCGGATCTTCTCGAGGGCCTTCGCCTCGATCTGGCGGATGCGCTCGCGGGTGACCCCGAACTCCTTCCCCACCTCCTCAAGCGTGTGGTAGATGCCGTCCATGAGGCCGTGGCGCATCTCGAGTATCTTGCGCTCCTTCGGCGAGAGGTCCGCGAGGATGCTCCGCACCTGCTCCGCGAGGATGCGCTCCGAGGACTCCTGGATGGGCGACGGTATCTTGTCGTCCGCTATGAAATCGCCCAAGGTGCTCTTCTCGTCGTCGTCCGAACCGATCGGATTCTCGAGAGAGAGCGTGTCCTGGTTTATCTTCTCGATCTGGTAGATCTTCTCCGGCTCGACGCCCATCTCGATCGCGATCTCCTCCGGCTGCGGGTCGCGGCCGAGGGCCTGCGCGAGGCGTCGCGAGACCTGCTTGTACTTCGCGATGGTCTCGACCATGTGCACCGGGATGCGGATGGTGCGCGACTGGTCCGCGAGGGCGCGCGTGATGGCCTGGCGGATCCACCAGGTCGCGTACGTCGAGAACTTGTACCCCTTCTTCCAGTCGAACTTGTCGACGGCGCGGAAGAGGCCGAGGTTCCCCTCCTGGATGAGATCGAGAAGCGTGAGGTCGGGCGAGCGGCCGACGTACTTCTTCGCGATTGACACCACGAGGCGGAGGTTCGAGCGCGCGAGGATGTTCCTCGCTTCGTTGTCACCCTTCTCGATGCGCTTTGCGAGCTCGCGCTCTTCCGCTGCGGTCAAAAGCGGGTACTGGCCTATCTCACGCAGGTATATCTGGATGGAGTCGTAGCCCGTCGAGTGGCGGTCTTTGATGTTCCGCGTCGCGAGGTACTCGTCGGCGTTGTCCTCGAGCATGCCGCCCTCGAGCACATCGACGCCCGCGGCGCCGAGGCGCTCATAGAGAGACTCGAGGAAATCGACATCGTCCTCGACGTGCGGGAACGACTTCAGGATCTCGTTATAGGTGATGTAGCCGCGCTCCTTGCCCTTCTCGATGAGCGCCTCGGCCGAGAGCGCCTTCTGCTCCGCCACTTTCGCGCGCGCGCCCGAGGCAGCCTTCCGGATGACCTGCTTCGCGCGCGCCACCTTCGAGCCCTTCGCTGCTTTCTTTGCCGGAGCCTTCTTCGCGTTGGCCGCACGCTTCCCGACCGGCTTCCGAGCCGGCTTTTTCGCGGACTTCTTCTTGGCAGGTTTCTTGGCCATGCGCTAGGTATTAAAAGTAAATGAATGAGGAGAACGTGAGCGGCGCTACGCGAGCTGCGCCAAGCGCCCCGAGAGCGCGGCACAGGTGTTCTGCGCAATCGCAACCGCGGCCGCGTCTCCGCTCGCCTCGGCTCTCCGTAACTCCGCTACTGATTCTATATACGCCTCGCGGATAACCGCTCGTTCAAAGGCGTGCAGCAGTTCATCGGCCGCAGCCTCAGATGGCTCCTCCCCGAAAATTCGTTCCGCCTCGAAGGCGAGGGATTCCGGGAGCGCATCCGAGAGCGGCGCGTGAACTCCAGTGATACGACTGTACTCCGTTTCGACGCGCCTGGCAAGGTTCGTTCCCTGGTATGCGTGGACAACGGCGCGGAGCTGCTCATCGCGGACCGTGCGCTCGGGACGCGCAGGCTCCGCGCTCGCTCGCCGCGCCGTTTGGGAAAGTCCGCCTTTCCCCGCCGCAGCCGGGGACGCGACCGTACCGAGCGACTCGCGCACCGCCTCCTCCGAGAGGCCGAGCGCGCGTGCCGCGGACTGGACGAAGTGCGCGCGCTCCATGGGGCTCTGAACCGCGCGGATGAGCGGCAGGACGATCCGTTCCGCGAGGCCGATGAGCCGGTGCGTATCCTTCTCGCGCTCGGCGAGGACGGCGAGGAAGAACTCGACGACCGGCGCGGCACTCTTCACGCCGCGCGCGAACTCCTGCGCGTCCTCGGTGATGAGGTCCGCCGGGTCCTTGCCGGAGGAGAGGCGCGCCGCTTTCACTTTGAGTCCTGCGGAGAGCGCGAGCTGCGCGGACTTCGCGGTCGCCGCAAGCCCGGCCTGGTCGCTATCGAGGATGAGCATGAGGTTGTCGCTGTAGCGCTTCAAGAGCGCGACGTGCCGCTCGGTGAGCGCGGTGCCCGAGAGCGCGACCGCGTTCCCCCACCCCGCCTGGTGGCAATGGAGCACGTCCATCTGCCCCTCAACGAGCATCGCGAACCCGCGCGTGCGGATAGCGTCCTTTGCGCGATCGAGCCCGTAGAGGATGTCGGACTTGTGGTAGAGCTCGGTCTCGGGCGAATTGAGATACTTTGCGGGCTGATTCTCTTGACCCGTGACGCTTGACTCTAGACTTCTTCCCGTAAACGCGACCACGCGCCCGGAGACGTCGCGTATCGGGAACATGAGCCGGTTACGGAACCGGTCGTAGTAGGTGCCCGGCTTCCCGTCCGCCTCCTTCACGAGCCCTACGGCAAGCAGTTCCTGCACGGAGAATCCCTCAGCGGTGAGCGCCTCGAGGAGCGCGCGCCAATCGCCCGGCGCGAAGCCGAGCCCCCAGTCCTTCACCGTGGCATCGGTGAGCCCGCGCTGCTTCGCGTACGCGAGCGCCGGCGAGTCCGGCAGGCGCATCTGGTACCACTGCGCCGCGCGACCCATGACCTCGCGGAGCCGCTCGAGCTTGTCGCTCTTCTCCTTGGCCGCGGGATTGTAGACCACCTCGACGCCCGCCTTCTCGGCGAGCATCCGGAGCGCCTCCTTGAAATCGACGCCCTCAGCTTTTTGGATGAACGTGAACATATCGCCGCCCTCGCCGCAGCCGAAGCAGTGGAAGGTCCCGCGCTCGAGACTCACATGGAAGGAGGGCGTCTTTTCTTTATGGAACGGACACAGGCCCGTCATGCTCCGCCCTGCGCGGCGCAGCTTTACGTAGGGCGCGACCACGTCTTGAATCGTGAGCTTGTTCTTTATCTCCTGTACCGTATCCTGCGCCATTTCCCCAGATTTTACCGTGCCACGCGAGACTTGACAAAGTTTTGCACGTATGATACCTTGATTCCAGACTCAGCAGCGGGTTGAGTCGATTGGAGAAGGAGACACTCCAAATGCGTTATGAGAAGCTTACCGTTATGCATTGCGCCATTGTCACTCTTGGCGTCGCCGGCATCACCGCAGCGTACCAGCATGTGATCGGTGTCCCAGATTACCAAGCGGTCGTCGTTCCAACGACGCTCACCGCGGCAATCTCGGGCGCCAACTACCTGCTCGCGCGTTACGTGCCGTTCGGCAACAAAAAGAAGGACAAAGGCAAGGTTTCTAGGCCGGCTCCGCAGCCGACGCCTATGAAGCCCCAGCACTGAATGACGTGTCGCCACCATAACAATTGAATAAACCTGGGCGGCACGCGAAAATGGCACACCTTTTTCTCGTGCCGCTTTTCATTTTCATGCAGTGCAAGGCAGAACCAGCCAAATACCTCTCCACTATGGTTGTACCGCGGGGCGCTCGACCGGACGAAGCTTTTGAGGAGGTTTATTCTTGTAAAGAAGTCAATGACGCTTCGCCGCCACACCGCTTCTGTGGAAGCGAGGGCGGACGATGCTGGCCGGAAGAGCGAAGCGTGTCAATTTTCCGACAGCCTTGCGGAGCTGCGGAAAATTGACACTGGCCTCGCGAGCGGATTCCGGCAGCTTCGTCCGGTCAAGCGCCACGTACTTTCGATGCTGTGCCTAACGAGACAATCGAAAAAACAGAACAGGCCCAAGGGCCTGTTCTGTTTTCTGACACGCGAACCTGAAACTTTTTATAGTGCGCGGGCGCGCGAGAGGTACGCCCGCTCCTCCGCAGGCGCGGGCGCCGGGCGCTCCGCCTGCATCTTCTCGATGGCGGCGAACTTCGCGCTGCCGGCAAAGCCGGTGCCAGCCGGAATGAGGCGGCCGAGGATGACGTTTTCCTTGAGGCCCCGGAGGCGGTCGACGGAACCCTTAAGCGCAGCGTTAATGAGGATCTTCGTCGTCTGCTCGAAGGATGCTGCCGAGAGGAACGAGCGGCGCGAGAGCGCGCTCTCCTTGATGCCGAGTACGATCTCCTCCGCCTTAGGCGCTACCTTCCCTTCCGCATCGGCGGCCTTCACCGCGAGCGCGAACTCCCAATCCTCGACGACGTCGCCCACCGAGTAATCGGTGTCGCCCGCGTCCTTGATCTTCACGCGGCTGAACATCTGCTTCACGATGACCTCGATATGCTTCCGCGAGACCGGCGCGCCCTGGAGCTCGTAGATCTTCGCGATCTCCGCGATGATGTACTCCTGCACGCTAGCCCTGCCCGCGTACTCGAACAGCGTGTCGAGGTCGACCGAACCGTCGGTGAGCACCTGGCCCTTCGCCACCTCGTCGCCTGCCATCACCAAGGGAAGGCGCGGGAACGGTGCGAGGTACTCGTACGCCGAACCGTCCTTCTTGCCCTCGCCCTTCGCAGGCACGACGACGATGAC
Organism: bacterium; assembly: GCA_021812925.1. Next base: position 7,693 of record JAKAMK010000010.1, read on the forward strand.
CTTCTCCCTGCCCTCTTCCTTTATCTCGGAGACGATGCCGGCGGATTTCGAAACCACGGCCGGATTCTTCGGCGAACGCTTCTCGAAGAGCTCTTCGACGCGCGGGAGACCCTGCGTGATGTCGCCGCCCACCGAGGCCACGCCGCCCGCGTGGAAGGTACGCATGGTGAGCTGGGTGCCCGGCTCGCCGATCGCCTGCGCGGCGACCGTGCCGACCGCCTCGCCGAGATCGACGGGCTGCTGCGTCGTGAGGTCCATGCCGTAGCAGGCCTCGCAGATGCCGAAGCGCGTCTCGCACGCCATCGGCGTGCGCACGACGGCGCTCTCGACGGAACTCGCGGCGAGCTCCTTCGCTTCCTCGGCCGTGAGGTAGTGCCCCTTCTTGAAGAGCACCGTGCCCTCCTTGTCCTTCGCGTCCTCAGCGAGCACGCGGCCGGCGAGTACCGTGCCGTAGTCGATCTGGATGCCGGAGGCCGAGATGCGGCTCACGCGCACGCCATGCTTCGCGCCGCAGTCCTTTTCCGTGATGATGGAGTCCTGCGCGACGTCGAAGAGGCGGCGGGTGAGGTAGCCTGCCTTTGCGGTGCCGAGCGCGGTGTCGGTGAGGCCCTTGCGCGCGCCGTGGGTCGACATGAAGTACTCGACCGGATTAAGCCCCTCGCTGAACGAGGAGGCGATAGGCACCTCGATGGTCTCGCCCGCGGTGTTCTGGATGAGGCCCTTCATGCCGGCCATCTGCGTGAGGTTACCCATCGAACCGCGCGCGCCGGAGGTCACCATGTCCGCGACCGAACCCATCGGGTTGAGTTCCGCGGCGACGAGCTTCTCGATCTCCTGCTTCGCGCCCTGCCAGATCTCGATCGCCATGCGGCGCTTCTCTTCCTCGGCGAGGAGACCGTTCTGGTAGTCCTCCTCGAGCTTCGCGACCTTCTCGCCCGCGGCGCGGACGACGTCGTGCTTCCCGGCGGGGACCTTCACGTCGTCGATCGCCCACGAGACGCCGGACTTCGTCGCGTACTCGAAGCCGAAGCGCTTCACCTTGTTCACGATCGCCGGCACGGCGTCGATGCCGTAGCGCGCGATGCTGTCGTTCACGATGCGCGCGAGCACCTTCTTCGTGATGGTGTCGTTCACGAACGGGTAGTCGGAGGGGAGGACCGTGTTGAAGAGGAGCCGGCCGACCGTCGTCTCGAACGGCTGGTCGCCGAACGCCGCGTACTTCGCCTTCCCCGCGACCGGGAGCACCTTCACCTTCGCACGCATGTCGATCGCGCCGTACTCGGAGGCGAGAATGGCCGCGTTCGGGCTCGCATAGAACGTGCCCTCGCCCTGCGCGCCATCGACGCCCTTCGTGAGCCAGTAGACGCCGAGCACGATGTCCAAGGGCTTTCCGGTGAGCACGATGGTCTCGCCCGAGCCCGGCTTCAGGATGTTCGCGTTCGCGCTCATGACGTGCGCCGCTTCCCACTGCGCCTCTTCCGAGAGCGGCACGTGGACCGCCATCTGGTCGCCGTCGAAGTCCGCGTTGAACGCGTTACATACCAAGGGGTGGAGCTGGATCGCGTCGCCCTCGATGAGGCGCGGGCGGAAAGCCTGGATGCCCTGGCGGTGGAGGGTCGGGGCGCGGTTCAGGAGGACGTACTTGCCCTTAATGGCCTCTTCGAGTATCTCCCACACCTCCGGCACGCCGTCTTCGATGAGTCGGCCGGCACCGCGGATGTTAAAGGCGAGCTCGCGCTCGAGGAGTCCCGCGATGACGAACGGACGGAAGAGCTCCAAAGCCATGTGCTTCGGCAGACCGCACTCGTCGAGCTCGAGGTCCGGACCGACGACGATCACGGAGCGGCCCGAGTAGTCGACGCGCTTGCCGAGGAGGTTCTGGCGGAAGTAGCCCTGCTTGCCCTTCAGGTAGTCCGCGAGGGACTTCAGGGGCCGGCGCTGCGCAGGCGTGAGCGCACCGCCCGAGGCGCCGCCCTTGCGGATGGAATTGTCGAGCAAGGCGTCGACCGCCTCCTGGAGGATGCGCTTCTCGTTCCGGAGGATGACCTCCGGCGCGTGGATGTCGAGGAGCTTCTTCAGGCGGTTGTTGCGGTTGATGACGCGGCGGTAGAGGTCGTTCACGTCGGAGGTCGCGTGGCGGCCGCCCTCGAGGGCGACCATCGGGCGAAGCGCCGGCGGGATGACCGGGATGCGCGTCATGAAGAGCCACTCGGGACGCACGCCCGAGGCGATCATACCGGCGATAAGCGAGAGGCGCTTCGCGAGCTTCTCGCGCTCGCCTGCGCCCGCGTGCTCGTAGCGCGCCTCGAGTTCCGCCTCGAGCTTCTTGAGGTCGAGCGAGCGGAAGATGTCGTAAATGGCCTCGGCGCCGATGCGCGCCTCGAAGAGCCCGCCGTACTTCACGGAGAAGCGGTGGTACTCGAGCTCGTCGAGCACGCGGCCGACCGCGATGCCCTCGATCTCGTTCTTCGCAAGCGTCATGCGCTCCTTCAGGGCGTCGCGCTCCTTGTCGTCGTTCGTCGACTTGTACTTGCTCTTGTACTCGCTCTCGAGTTCCGCGAGGAGGCGCTTCTTCTCGTCCTCGGCGATCTTCGTCACGATGTACCCGGCGAAGTAGACGACCTTCTCGACGTCCGCGGCCGAGGCGCCCAGGATGAGCGCCATGCGGCTCGGGACCGAACGGAGGAACCAGATGTGCGCGACCGGCGTGCAGAGCTCGATGTGGCCCATGCGCTCGCGGCGGACGATCGAGCGAGTGATCTCGACACCGCACTTGTCGCAGACGATGCCCTTGTAGCGGATGCCCTTGTACTTGCCGCAGTAGCATTCGTAGTCCTTCTCCGGACCGAAGATCTTCTCGTCGAAGAGGCCGTGCTTCTCGGAGCGCTGCGTGCGGTAATTGATGGTCTCCGGCTTCGTGACTTCGCCGTGGCTCCATTCGAGGATGCGCTCGGGCGACGCGAGGGTCAGGGAAAGAGCGTTCCAGGAGTCCTTCTGCGGGAGGCGCGGGCCGGACGGGGTGCGGGGGGTGATAGCCATAGTGATACGTAGTAAGTGCTAAGGGAACGCGCTATGCGCCGGGCGCCTCGTCGGGAGCAGGCGGCAGGTTCATGGGAGCCACGTCGAGCGCGAGGCCGCGGATCTGGTTCGTGAGCACCGAGAACGAGGCCGGCGTGCCGGTGTGACTGATGGGCTCGCCCTTCACGATGGCATCGAAGGCTGCCGAGCGGCCCTGGATGTCGTCCGACTTTATGGTGAGCATCTCGCGCAGCGTGTACGCGGCACCGTAGCCGAGGAGGGCCCACACTTCCATTTCGCCGAAGCGCTGGCCGCCGTTCTGCGCCTTGCCGCCCAAGGGCTGTTGCGTGATAAGCGAGTACGGACCGATCGAGCGCATGTGGATCTTATCCTCCACCATGTGGTGGAGCTTCAAGACGTACATGTAGCCGACCGCGATGTCCTGCGCGAAGCGCTCGCCCGTGCGGCCGTCGTAGAGCGGCATCTTGCCCGAGCGCGCGAAGCCTGCCTCCTCGAGCTCGTCGCGGATCTCGTCCGCGGTGGCGCCGATGAAGGGCGGCACGATGGCCTGGTACCCGAGCGCGTTGGCCGCGAGGCCCAAGTGCATCTCGAGGATCTGGCCGAGGTTCATGCGGCTCGGAACGCCGAGCGGGGTGAGGATGATGTCGACCGGATTGCCGTCCTTGTCGTACGGCATATCCTCGACCGGCAGGACGCGCGAGATGACACCCTTGTTGCCGTGGCGGCCGGCGAGCTTGTCGCCCACCGAGACGTTACGCACCTGCGCGACGGTCACGACGATCTTCTTGATGATGCCACTCTCGAGCTGGTCGCCCTTCTCGCGACTGAAGACGCGCACGCCGATGACGCGGCCGCGCTTGCCGCCCTCCATGCGGAGCGACGTGTCCTTCACGTCCTTCGCCTTGTCGCCGAAGATGGAGCGGAGGAGGCGCTCCTCAGGCGTGAGCTGGGTCTCGCCCTTCGGGGTGACCTTGCCGACCAGGATGTCGCCGGGGCGCACCTCTGCGCCGATACGGATGACGCCCTCTTCGTCGAGGTTCTTGAGCCGGAGCTCGCCGACGTTCGGGATGTCGTGGGTCGTCGTCTCCGCGCCGAGCTTCGTGTCGCGCACGACGCACTCGAAGTCCTCGATGTGGACGGTCGTGAACTTCGCGTTCTCGACCATGCGCTCGGAGACGATGATGGCGTCCTCGTAGTTCGCGCCGTTCCAGCTCATGAACGCGACGCGCGCGTTCTGCCCGAGGGCGAGCTGGCCGTCCGCAGTCGAGGAGTTGTCCGCGAGCACGTCGCCCTTCTTCACCTTGTCGCCGAGGCGCACCGACGGACGCTGGAGGAAGGCCGAGTTCTGGTTCGTCTGGGTGAGGCCCTGGAGCTTGTACTCCTTCTTCTTGCCGTCCTTGTTCGTGACGACGACCGAGCGCGCGTCGACGTAGGTCACCTCGCCCGCTTCCGTAGCGAGCACGAGGCGGCCGGTCGAGCGGGCCGCGTGGCCTTCGATGCCGGTCGCGACCAAGGGCGCCTCCGGGATGAGGACCGGGGTCGCCTGCTTCTGCATGTTGCTACCCATGAGCGCGCGGTTCGCGTCGTCGTGGCCGACGAACGGGATGAGGTCCGTCGCGATGGAGAACATCTGGTACGTGGACGCGTCCATGAGGGTCACCTGCTCCTTCGGCACGATGACCGGCTCGCCCTTGTGGCGCGCCTCAACGGTCTCCGCGACTATCTTGCCGTGCTCGTCGAGCTTCGTCGCGCCGTGAGTGACGGTCTCGAGCTCCTCGTCGAGTGCATTCAGGTACACGACCTCGTCGGTGACCTTGCCGTTCTTCACCTTCACGTACGGGGTCTCGATGACGCCGAAGTCGTTCGTGCGCGCATGGGTCGCGAGGCGGAGGATGAGACCGATGTTCTGCCCTTCCGGCGTGTGGATGGGACAGAGGCGGCCGTAGTGCGACGGGTGCACGTCGCGCACCTCGAAGCCTGCGCGCTCGCGCGTGAGGCCGCCCGGACCGAGCGCCGAGAGCGTGCGCATGTTCTCGAGCTCCGCGAGGATGTTCTGCTGGTCCATGAACTGCGAGAGCTGGTTCGCCGTGAAGAACTCGCGCACCGCCGCGGACAGCGGGCGCGGGTTGACGAGCGCCAAGGGCAGCGTCGTCTCGCTCTCGATGGTCGACATGCGGTCCTGGATGTTGCGCTTCATGCGGCTCATGCCGACGCGCATGCGCGACTGGAGGAGCTCACCGACGAAGCGCACGCGGCGGAAGCCGAGGTGATCGATATCATCGGGGCGCGCATTCGGGTCCGCGTTCAGCTTCGCGATCTCCGCGATGATGCGCACGAAGTCCGCGAGGGTGAGCGTGCGCTTCTCGAGTGCCTTATCGGTCGTCGGCTCCCCGAAGCGGAGATTCAAGCGGTGGCGGCCGATGCGAGAGAGGTCGTAGCGTTCCGCGGAGAAGAGCGACTGCACGAAGTTCTTCGCGTTCTCGGGGGTCGCGAGGTCGCCGTCGCGCATGCGGCGGTGTATCTCGACGTAGGCCTCCTCGACCGACTTCGCCTCGTCGTGCTTCAGGGTCGCCTGGATGGCGGCGAGCGCGAGGTCGTCCTTCACGAAGTGCTTCAGGACCGCTTCGCCTACCCCGCCGCCGAAGACGGTGAGGAGCTCCGTGATCGGGAACTTGCGCTTCCGGTCTATCTTCACGAAGATCGCGCCATCGGCCTCGGAGT
>JAKAMK010000090.1 GCA_021812925.1 bacterium
GAACTGGCACAAATACCGCGCGTACGCCGACAGCATCGGCACGTACTTTTTCGAGAACGGAAAGCGCATGAAAATCACAAACGCGGAATTCGCCAAAGGCGAATTCCGCGTCCTCTCCGTCATCCCCGAAGGCAAGCGCGAAATGAGTTTCGCCGATTTTAGTAAGAGAAATTAGAGCCTGCAACGCCGCAGATGGGAGTTTTAGGGCAGGCTCTACTCCCCGAAGCGGAGCATCCGCTTGAGTGCCGCACCGCCGCGCTTCACGAGCCCCTTCCGCTTCCCTTGCGCGTGCTGGAATTCGCGGATGAGGTCATCGCGCACGCGGTCGACGGCGCCCTCAAGCGTGCTGCTGTTCGCTTCGGCGCGAAAAAGCTTCCCGTCGACGGACAGGTTCCCTTCGGCACGATACTTCGCGCCGGCGCGTTCCACAGCAATCGATTCCTCTATCTCGCACGAGAGCATCGCGGGGTTCTTCGGATTCTCGACGAGCTTGTCGAGTGCGGAAAACTTCTCCTCGATAAGCGTACGCATCGCGTCATTCAGATCGTGGTGCGCAGCTTTGATAGTGATGTTCATGAAGGAAGACGCTAGCTGTTAACGCTTATCATCTTACCGCGGGAATGGTGCCCTGTCAGGATACGCACCTTGCCTATCGGCTGCCCGAACCGGAGCGCCACGAGTTCGCGGACGCGATCATTGGCATGATTCCCCGACGCCGGCTCGCGCACGGATATCAGGAACGTATCCCCTTTCTCTTCGACGTTCTCCCGTTTCGCGCCCGGCGTGACGAAGACTTTTATATACATCCCCTCATGGTACTGTACGCCGGACGCCTTCTCCACAGCCGCGGCTTTTCCGCTCCTGAACGGTTTTTATAGGCATACAATCAGAGATATGTTCAAAGACCGCGTCGACGCGGGGAAACAGCTCGCGAAGAGACTCGAGGCCTACGCGGGTAAGGACACCGTCGTCCTCGCGCTTCCGCGCGGCGGCGTCGTCACGGGGTATGAAGTCGCCCAAGCGCTCGCGGCGCCGCTCGATATCATCGCTGTGCGGAAAGTTGGCCACCTCTTCGAGCCCGAGTACGCCGTCGGCGCCGTCGCGCCCGACGGCACCTCCCTCTTCAATGAGGCGGAAACCGCAGCACTCGACGCGAAGATGCTTCACGCGGCAGTCGCCGCCGAACGCGCCGAAGCGAAGCGTCGAAGCGACCTCTACCGCGACGGCAGAGCACCGCTCGACCTCTCCGGAAAGACTGCCCTCATCGTCGATGACGGCATCGCGACCGGCCTCTCCATGCGGCTCGCAGTGCGCGTCGCGAAAGCGTCGAAGCCGGCGCGCATCATCGTCGCCGTGCCGGTCGCTTCGGGCGACGCTCTGCGGGCGCTTGAGGGAGAAGGCGTCGAGGAGCTCATCACGCTCGAGCCGCCGGACTCATTCGAGGGCGCCATCGGCGCCCATTACGAACGATTCGAACAGGTCTCCGACGAAGAGGTCATACGGCTCATGCGCGCAGCGCCGAAGCCTATCGAGGCGCCCGCAGACGGCATCGTCCTTGCGGGCATACTCGCCGTACCCGAAAAAGCGACCGGCCTCGTCGTCTTCGTGCATGGCAGCGGCAGCAGCCGGTTCTCGCCCAGGAATGCGCTAGTCGCTCGCGAGCTGCAGGATGCCGGCTTCGCGACGCTGCTCATCGACCTACTGACCGAAGAGGAGGATGAGAACTACCAGACCCGCTTCGACATCGCCCTCCTGGCGGAGCGTCTCGGTGCGGCGCTCGAGTGGGCGGGGCGGCAGCCGGAAACGAGCACGCTCGCCCTCGGGCTCTTCGGCGCCTCGACCGGCGCCGCTGCCGCGCTCGCCTTCGCCGCAGAGTCTCCGGAGCGCGTGCGAGCGGTCGTGTCGCGCGGCGGCAGGCCGGACCTCGCGATGGAGGCGCTCCCGAGCGTCGCCGCGCCCGTGCTCCTCATCGTCGGCGGCGCTGACGAGGAAGTCCTCGCGCTGAACGAGCAGGCGCTCGCTGCCCTGCCCGGCGAGAAGAAGCTGGAAGTCATCCTCGGCGCCACCCACCTCTTCGAAGAAACGGGCGCTCTCGAGAAGGTCGCGGCGCTCGCCCGCGATTGGTTCTCGACCAATGTGCGGTCTCACCGTACCAAGCCATGAATTCGTTCCTTGCCATGCTCCGCGATCGGCAGATCGGCACCGCCGAATTCCGCGCGGCATCCGACCGTCTCGCTGAGACGCTCATCCGGGAGATGCACGCGCGTCTCATGGCGTGCCTGCCTGCCCCGAACGCATCGTCCTTGTCATCATCCTCCGCTCGGGCATCGCCCTCCTGCCGTCGGCGCTCCGCACCTTCCCGGGTGCGCCGGTGGGCGTGCTCGGCATGAAGCGCGACGAGCGGACGTTCGCGCCGCACTGGTACTACGAAAATCTCCCGCCGCTCTCGGAAAGCGACACGGTCGTCATCCTCGATCCGATGCTCGCGACCGGCGGCTCCGCCGAAGCGGCGGCGAACCGCCTCGTCGAGCGCGGCGCCGCCGCGTCGAATCTTCATTTCGGCGGCGTCATCGGCGCGACCGAAGGCCTCGCGCGGCTCGCCCGCCTCATACAGGAAGACCATATCGTCCTCGCCGCGGTCGACGCAGAGCTCGATGCGCACAAATATATCGTCCCCGGACTCGGCGATTTCGGCGACCGCTACTTCGGATCCTGACGCCTCCCGGCGATCTTGATGCCGATGAACACCCACACCCCGCCGAGCAGATAGCCCGCGATGACATCGCTCGGGAAATGCGCGCCGAGGTAGAGCCGACTGAAACCGATAGCTAAGACTATTATCGTCGTCGCCGCCACGATCGCTTTCGCATAACGCGGGTACCATCTGCAGAGTATGAAAGCGGTGAAGCCGTAGAACGCCATCGACCCGGTCGCATGCCCGCTCGGGAATGAGAAGCCGGTCTCGTGAATCGCAGGGATGAGGCCGTCCGGCCGCGCGCGCTT
>JAKAMK010000091.1 GCA_021812925.1 bacterium
AAGCGATGGAAACCGCTAAGGAATGCCGCAGCGAGTACGTCGTGCGCGTCGAAGGGAAGGTGAACAAGCGCCCTGAGAAGAACGTGCAGGCGGGCAAGCTAAACGGCGATATCGAGCTCGAGATACGTTCCATAGAAGTACTGAACGCCGCGGACACGCCGCCCTTCGAACTGAGTGATACGAGCGGCATCGATGAGAACATCCGCGCCGAGTACCGCTACCTCGACCTGCGAAGCCCTCGCATGCAGAAGAACATCCGCCTCCGGAGCGAATTCGTTCGTCGCTGCCGTGAATTCCTCTTCGGCAAGGAGTTCGTCGAGATAGAGACGCCGCTTCTTACGGAATCTACTCCGGAAGGTTCGCGCGACTTCGTCGTGCCGAGCCGCCTCCACCCAGGCAAGTTCTACGCGCTCCCGCAATCTCCGCAGCAGTACAAGCAGCTCCTCATGACTGCAGGTTTTGAGCGTTACTTCCAGATAGCGCGTGCCGTGCGCGACGAAGACCTCCGTGCGGACCGCGGCTTCGAACACACGCAGCTCGACCTCGAGATGTCATTCGTCACTCAGGAAGACGTCATGCAGACCGTCGAGGCCATGATTACCAAGGTCGTCGAGGACATGGGCTATACGCTCAAGGAGAAGCCGTTCCCGCGCATCTCCTATAAGGAGTCGATGCAGAAGTATGGCGCTGACAAGTTCGATCTCCGCACCGATGAGGAGAAGGAGAAGGGCGTGCTCGCCTACGCATGGGTCGTAGATTTCCCGATGTTCGAGAAAGACGACAACGGCAAATGGACGTTCACGCACAACCCGTTCTCGATGCCGAAGCCCGAGCACCTCGACGCGCTCATGAAAGGAGAGGACGTGGAAAACATCGTCGCCGCGCAATACGACCTCGTCTGCAACGGCTACGAGGCAGGCGGTGGTTCCATCCGCGCGCACAAGCCAGAGATTCTCGAAGCGACGTACCGCGTCATGGGGTACTCCGGGGAGGAGGTTGCGGAGCGCATCGGCCATATGCTGAAAGCCTTCCGTTTCGGTACTCCGCCCCACGGCGGCATCGCGCTCGGCATAGAGCGCAACGTCATGAACCTCACGGGCGAGACCTACCTGCGTGAAGTGCAGGCATTCCCGATGACCCGCGGTGGCCAGACGGCCGTAATGAAAGCGCCGAAACCGCTCACTGACGCGCAGCTTAAGGAGCTCGGCCTCAAGGTCGAACGAAAAGACGACTGATGAAGCTCTCATTCTCGGCCAAGCACATAGATGACGCGCCGAAGGCGTACGTGCGCGTACGGGTGACCGAGGAGAAACCCGGCACGACGCGGTTCGTGGAGAGTGACGGCGTGAAGTGGCTCGAAGTAGGAGTAGGCAAATGGAAAGAGGTTACGCGCCGGAAGTTCCAGCTCATCCCGCGCCGTGTCGTGCGTGCCGCTAAACAGCATGGGATTACGAAACTCGCGCTCGAGCTCTCGCGCTCACCGTTCCCGCTAGTGCATCCGGTACCGCTCCCAGAACTCGGCTCGCTCATCGCCGAGAACCTCGGACTCGCGGGGTACGAGTTCCGCGATTTCAAAACGAAGCCGAAAGAAGGCTGGAAGGATGTCGAGGAAGTGCTTATCTGCGGCGAGACGCCGAAGGATATGCAAGCCGGCATGAAGCGCGGCCTCATGATTGCTGAAGAGGTGAACGCTGCGCGCACGCTCGCAAACACGCCGGGCGGCGACATGACACCCTCGACGCTTGCCGCGGCCGCTAAAGCGGCCGCGAAAGGCCTGCCGATTACCGTAAAGACGCTCGGCAAGAAAGAGATAGAGAAGCTCGGCATGGGTGCGCTCCTCGGCGTAGGCAAGGGCGCAAAAGAAGAGCCGACATTCACCGTCCTTGAGTACAAAGGCGGCAAGGGTGCCCCCATCGTACTCGCAGGGAAAGGCATTACCTTCGATACGGGCGGCTTGAACCTGAAGCCGTCGAGCGCCATCTACGAGATGCACATGGACATGTCGGGCGCGGCCGCGGTCATACATGCGACCACGCTCGCAGCGCGGCTCAAGGTAAAGCGCCACGTCATCGCGCTCATTCCGAGCGCAGAGAACGCGACCTCCGGCGAGAGCTATCGTCCCGGCGACATCCTGAAATCGCTCTCGGGCAAGACTATCGAAGTATTGAACACTGACGCGGAAGGACGCCTCGTGCTCGCCGACGCGCTCACGTACGCGAAGCGCTACAAGCCCGCCGCCGTGCTCGACGTGGCCACCCTCACGGGCGCAGCCATGGTCGCGCTCGGTCTCCACGCGAGCGCGCTCCTCACCAAGGACGATGCACTCGCCGATGCGCTCCTCGCGAGCGGCGAAGAGAGCGGCGATTATCTCTGGCGCCTTCCGCTCTGGGAAGAGTACGACGACATGGTGAAGAGCGATTTCGCCGACCTCGCGAACGTCGCCACCGGCGAACATGCACGCTTCGGCGGCGCGACCGAAGGCGGCATCTTCCTCTGGCAATTCGCAAAGGAGCTCGACGCGCCGTGGGCACACCTCGACATCGCCCCGCGCATGACCGCGAACTCGGGAGACCAGTTAAGCAAGGGCGCTGCCGGTGCGCCGGTCCGACTCCTGCTACACTTCCTAGAGTCATGGCCGGACACTAACAAACCGGTCGCGAAGTAAATGACTTTTTCTAATCGACCAGCTTCCTCAAGCATCATTGGAGCAGTTATACCGCTCTATCAATCGTACTTCGCAGGAAGTCATAACCGGTTTGTTAGTGTACGGCCATGGAAACAGTAGTCCCGAAGACCGGATTCACCATACAGACTGAGAGCTACCAAGGCCCGTTCGAGGTCGTGCTCGACCTTATCGAGGCGCGGAAGCTTCTCGTAAACGAGCTCGCGCTCGCCTCCATCACCGAGGATTTCATCCAGCATGTGCGCGCGCAGGAAGCCTTCCCGGTGGAAGAGACCGCCAACTTCATACAGATA
>JAKAMK010000011.1 GCA_021812925.1 bacterium
GAAGTAAGTGTGGGGGTATACTCATTCCACACGATCTTTCCATGGCGAACCGGCACCTAGCACGCTCCGTAGTTTTGCAGACGCTCTTCGAATGGGACACGACGCATGTCTCAGAGAAAGAAGCGGAAGCGATTCTCGCGCGCAACGTCGAAGAATTCGGCGGCGACGAGAGCGACCGGCCGTTCATGGACGGACTTCTCACAGGCGTCATTGCGAAGCAGCACGACATCGACCTCATCATCGAGAAGGCGGCGCCGGACTGGCCCCTCGACCGCATCGCGCCGGTCGATAGGAACATCCTCCGGCTCGGCCTCTACGAGCTCCTCTTCGCCGACCGCGCGCAGGTGCCGGCGAAAGTCGCCATCAACGAAGCCATCGAGCTCGCGAAAACATTCGGCGGCGACTCAAGCGGCCGCTTCGTGAACGGCGTCCTCGGCGCGGTGTACAAGGAAATCGGCGAGCCGGGGAAGGACGAGCAGGGCAAGAAGAAAGTAAAGCGCGAGGAGTTGCCCTTGGAAAAGATGGGCGGCGCCATCGTCTACGCGAAGCATGACGGCCAGTACTACCTCGCCCTCGTGCACGACGTCTTCGGCCGCTGGACGCTCTCGAAAGGCCACATCGAGGAAGACCCGTCGCCGGAAGCGGGCGTCACGCGCGTCGTCAAAGAGGAACTCGGCCTCGATGTGAAAGTGGAGAATCAGGTGGGCGAGAACGAGTACATCGCGAGCCATCCGGAGAAAGGGAAGGTGAGGAAGCACGTCTGGTTCTTCCTCGCGACTTCGCCCTTTGAGCCGCTCCAGCTGAAGAAGAGCGGCGGTCTCGACGATGCGAAGTGGTTCCGCATGCAGGACATCATCGACCTGAATTTCTACGACGACATGCTGCCCATCGTGACGGCGGCGGTGCAGACCCTCCTCGACAACCATCCGGTTAAATAGAGCCGTCCAACGCTACGCGGCGGGTGCGATTTTTGAGTACAGAATATTTTCCTGCTGGAAAATTTCTTCCTGCTCGGCCCGTCGGCCTGCGCAGAGCCTCAAAAATCACACCCGCCGCTTCGTTTGCCGACAATCTGTTCCCACGCCTCGCGACGTCCCGTATCTGGACGCTTTTGAAGGTGCTCTTAGGAAATTTTGACAAAATCACACTTATCGCTATACTGAGATTCAGTCTGAGAGAGGAGTTATCGATGACAACCCAGACTCCGTTACAACTTGCGCTTTCTGGGAAGTACCCCGAAGCGCTCCGCCTCTTCGCTCAACAATGTAGAGATGGAAGCACAGGCGATGTTGAAACGCAGCGCATGATGCTGGCTATCCTGGTTGACGACGGCATTCGTGCTCATGCACTGAATGAGCACGGTCAGCTGGGCGATAGGGCGCCGACGTCCGATCATGAACTGGCCTATATGGCATACGGTCATGGCCTCACCGCCTTGGCGTTCAGCGCCGACTTTTGCCCCGAGGAAATAGAGGTGACGGCGGATCGAATGGCCAGGGTGCTCGCGTAGAACGAGTAAACCTTTGCAGCCTAAAAAAGTTCTTATGCCCCGCGCTTTTACTAAAGCGCGGGGCATTTGCATTTCTTTCCTAAAAGCTACAAGCTATTAGCTATACGCTATTCCGTATGCCTGATTTCGCCCAATTCGCTTCCTCAATCGGCGTCTCGTTCAAGAACCTCGGCCTCCTCACCGAGGCACTCACGCATCGTTCCTATTTGAATGAACACCGCGAGTTCGCAGGCAACCACAACGAGCGCCTCGAGTTCCTAGGCGACGCCGTGCTCGAGCTCGCGACGACGCGCTTCCTGTTCGACAAGTATCCGCAGAAGCCGGAGGGCGAGCTCACCGCGTACCGCGCGGCTTTGGTAAACACGGTCTCTCTGGCCGAGAGCGCGCAGAAGCTCGCGCTCGGCGACTACCTCCTCCTCTCGAAAGGCGAGGCGCGTGACACCGGCCGCGCGCGCGACGTCATCCTCGCGGACGCCTTCGAGGCGGTCATCGGCGCGCTGTACCTCGACCAGGGGTACGAGGCGGCGGAGCAGTTTATCGCGAAAAACCTGTACGACAAGATTGACGAGGTCGTGAAGAAGCGCGCCTGGCAGGACGCGAAAAGCCGCTTCCAGGAGGCCGCGCAAGAGAAGAAGGGCATCACGCCGCGCTACCAGCTTCTCGATGAAGTCGGCCCTGACCACGACCGCACGTTCACCGTCGGCGTATTCCTCAACGACACCGAGATGGCGAAAGGGGAAGGCAAATCGAAACAGGAGGCCGAGCAGTCCGCAGCCCAGGCTGCGCTCGAGAAGACCGGGTGGTGAAAGGGCGTATACTGAAAGCGTATGGCACACATTCCAGAAGAGATGGTGACGCAAGCGTTCGAGCTGCCAGGGTATCGCATAACGACGAACCACGGCGTGGTGCGCGGCATCATCGTGCGTTCGCGGAACCTTTTGGTGAATATCGGCGCGGGACTCCACACGCTCGTGGGAGGTAACATCACCGCCTACACGAATCTCTGCGAACGAGCGCGCACGGATGCCTTTGCGAAAATGCTCGACCACGCTGCGGAGAAGGGCGCGAACGCGGTCATCGGCGCGCGCTACGACGCGAACGACATCGCTGCGGGCGTGACCGAGGTGCTCGCCTACGGCACGGCGGTGACGGTTGAGAAAGCCTAGTGCACACCGCGGCGCCCCTGTGCCGGAGGCACAGGGGCGCCGTCTTGTATACTGAATGAAATGCTGAAGCGGCTCGAGATCGCCGGGTTCAAATCCTTTGCCAAGAAGACCGTCTTGGATTTTTCGACGGCGACCACGGCCATCGTGGGGCCGAACGGTTCAGGGAAGTCGAACGTCGCCGAGGCGTTCCGCTTCGCCTTGGGCGAGCAGTCGATGAAGTCGATGCGCGGCAAGCGCGCTGAGGACCTCATCTTCAATGGTTCGCACTCGGCCCCGCGCGCGAACCGCGCCGCGGTCGCCATCGTCTTCGACAACACGAAGCGGACGTTCAAGATAGATTTTGACGAGGTCACGATAGAGCGCGCAGTGTTCCGCGATGGCCAGAGCGAGTACTCGATAAACGGTTCGCGCGTGCGGCTGCGCGACGTGGCGGAACTCCTCGCGGGCGCGAACATCGGCGAGACCGGGCACCACATCATCTCCCAGGGTGAGGCGGACCGCATCCTTCTCGCGTCCGCACGCGAGCGTCGCGCCATGCTCGAGGACGCGCTCGGCCTGAAGGCGTATGAGTTCAAGAAGCAGGAGGCCGAGAAGAAGCTCGAGAAGACCGAGGAGAACATCGCGCAGGTCAATTCTTTGCGAAGGGAATTGACGCCGCACCTGCGCTTCCTTGAGAAGCAGGTCGAGAAGCTCGAGCGCGCCGAGGAGTTGCGCAAGGAGCTCGTCGGCCTCGCACAGACGTACTTCGCCATCGAAGATCGGTACCTCGACGACGAACGGCGGAATGTGGGGGAACGCAAGACGCGCGCCGCAGAGCGGCTTGCGGCGGCGGCTAGCGAGCTTGCCGAAATCGAAGAGCGCGCGACGACCGACGCGGAGGGCACGACGCGCCTCGCCGCGGTACGGAGCGCCGAGCGTGAGGTTGAGCAGGTGACCAGTGAGAAGAGCGCCCTTGCGCGCGAGCTCGGCCGCGTCGAGGGTGCCCTCGCCGCCGCGAAGGACCGGAGCGCGAAGGTCGCGCGCGAGCCGTACGCGAAGGTGCCGCGCGAGGACCTCACCGCGCTCGCCGAAGAGGCGCGGAAGCAGTCGGAGAGCGCGAAAGCGCCCGAGGCGGCGCTCGCCGCGCTCACGGCGCTCGTTACCGCCATAACGACGCTCGTCGGCCGGTACGTGGGCGGCTCTGACGATCTCCTCGCGGACGAGGAGCGCACGGTGTACGCGCTCGAGGAGGAGCGCGCGAAGCTCGTCGAGAAAGACGCCGCGTTCGCGAAGCAGCATGAAGAAGCGCGCGCGGCGCTCGCCCGCGCGCGCGAGTCGCTCACCGCGCACGACGAGACCGGCAAGGAACTCCGGCGCCGCATCCTCGACCTCGCGCAGGCGAAGGCGCACGAAGAGGGTGAGGTCGCCTCGGCCGAGGCGCGCGAGCGCGAGCTTTCGCTCCTCTCAGACTCGCTTGAGCGCGAGAAGGCCGAGGCGCTCGCCATCGCCGGCTCGGGGGCGGTCTCGTACGCGCCGCTTGAGTCGCTGCCGACCGAGGACCGGAAAGCGCAGGAGGACCGGAAGCGTAGCCTCGAGCGCATGAAGATTCGCCTCGAGGAGTCGGGCGGCACGGGCGAGGACATTCGCCGCGAGCACAAGGAAGTCTCCGAGCGCGAGACCTTCCTCGCGAAGGAGCTCGAGGACCTCAGTAACTCGGCTGCCGGCCTACGGCAGCTCATCGACGACCTCGGCGCCGAGCTCGGCAAGCATTTCTCGGACGGCCTCGCGAAGGTGAACGCCTCCTTCAGCGAGTACTTTGCGCTCATGTTCGGCGGCGGCTCCGCGCGACTCGCGCTCGAAGAGCCGGAGGACGAAGACGAAGCGGAAGAAGAGGAGGAGATGCTTGAAATGGACGACTCGGGGAAGCCTGAGCAGAAGGCAGGTATCGAGATCGCGGTGAACCTGCCGAAGAAGAAGGTGCGCTCCCTGCTCCAGCTCTCGGGCGGCGAGCGCGCGCTCACCAGCATCGCGCTCATCTTTGCCATGAGCCAGGTGAATCCGCCGCCATTTTTGATACTCGACGAGACCGACGCGGCTCTCGACGAAGCTAATAGCCGCCGCTACGGCGACATGATAGACAACCTCGCGAAGCGCTCGCAGCTCATCGTCATCACGCACAACCGCGAGACCATGAGCCGCGCCGGCATCCTCTACGGCGTCACGATGGGCGGCGACGGGGTCTCGAAACTCCTCTCGGTGAAGTTTGAAGAGGCTGTCCAGGTCGCGAAGTAGTCGCGGTCCGTGTCCGCACTATTTCCGTGCGGGAGGCGTACTATGGGTACAACCCTAACGCTTTACCTATGGCCGCATTCCAATACTTCAAGCAGCATGTCGACAGCGCCGCGAAACTGCTCGGGCTCTCCGAGAAGGAGCGGGAGGTCCTCGAGAAGCCGGACCGCATCCTGCGCGCGGCGCTCGAGGTGAAGCTCGACGACGGGAGCACCGCGACGTTCCCCGCGTACCGCGTGCAATTCAACAACGCGCGCGGGCCATACAAGGGCGGCATCCGGTTCCATCCGGAAGCGGACGAGGACGAAGTGCAGGCGCTCGCGGCGACCATGGCGGTGAAGTGCGCGGCGGTCGGCATCCCGCTCGGCGGCGCGAAAGGCGGCGTGGCGGTTGACCCGAAGAAATTGTCTTCGCGCGAGCGCGAAGCGCTCGCGCGCGCCTATGTCCGCGCGTTTGCCGAGCACCTCGGCCCGGACCAGGACATCCCGGCACCGGACGTGTACACGAACCCGTCCGTCATGGCGCACATGCTCGACGAGTACGAGACCATCGTAGGGAAGAGCGCGCCCGGGATGATAACGGGGAAGCCGCTCGCGATTGGCGGCAGTCTCGGCCGCGACACGGCGACCGCAGACGGCGCCATCGCGGTCCTCGAAGCGCTCCTCGCTGACCGCGGCATCGCGCCCGATTCGCTCACGGCGGCGGTGCAGGGCGCCGGAAACGCAGGCGCACAAGCCGCGCGGCTACTCGCCGCGCGTAACGCGAAGGTTGTCGCGTTCTCGGATTCCTCCGGCACGCTCCTCGATGCGAGCGGTATCGACATCGAGCGGGTACTCGCAGAAAAAGCGGCAAAGGGCGAGTTCGCGTCCATCGGCGCGGTCGCTCTCACGGGTGCGGTGCTCGCGGCAGATGCGCAGCTCCTCGTTCCCGCAGCGCTCGAAGAGCAGCTCACGAAGGACACCGCTGGCGCGATGAAGGCGGGCTTCGTGCTTGAGATAGCGAACGGGCCTACGACGCCGGAAGCGGACGCGTTACTTGCGGAGCGTGGCGTCGCGGTCATCCCGGACGTGCTCGCGAACGCGGGCGGCGTGACCGTCTCCTATTTCGAATGGATACAGAACCGCACGGGCGAGCGCTGGTCGCGTGCCGCGGTCGAGGAGAAGCTCCACGCGACCATGGTGGGCGCCTACCGCGAGATAGCCGACTTCGCGAAGGACCGCGGCACGACTCTGCGCACCGCAGCGTACGCGCTCGCTCTCACGCGTATTGTCGACGCCCTCCGTGCCCGCGGCCGCATCTAGCTGTGGATAATTGTGAAGGTCAGACCTTCACAATTATCCACAGCACAGGAGGGCGGTGAAACGTCGTGCGCGCAGAATGCCGTTATCGTTAGAGGAACCAGCACGAAAGGGATAGCCATGGGTGCACCTCCAGTACCGCGGGACGTGATTCGCGCGGGTAGGGAATCGGGACTCTCGCTCCATACGCAGCACCTGCGCTTGCTCGAGGTGCTCGTGCGACGGCGCGACGAAGGCGGCGGCCCGCTCGACGCGGACACGCTCGCGCTCGCGATGGACTCTCGCGCCGTCGAGCCCGAACGGCTCGTGCCGACACGGGTGACGCCCCTTAGGAAAGCGCTCGCGCCCTACGGCTTCGGCATCATGAACTACCGCAACGTTGGGTATCGGCTTTTCGAACTCGTCTGACCTGCGCGCGGCCCTTGGCCGCGCGTTTACGCAGCAGGCGAATTGTACGCGAACGACAGTTCGAGGCCGAGCATGTTCCGGAAATAGTCGATGACCTCTTCATCGGTCTCAAGGCCGAGCGCGTTCTTCCCGAGGAAAAGGTCGAGGTATTTTGCAGAGTAGTCAGCGGCGTCGGCGTGTGCCCCTTCGATTGGTCGAATGAACGAGTGGCCGTTCTTGGAAAAAACGCGCGTCCCGTTTGCAATCGCGTGCGGCGCTTTGATGAACCCGCGTACGTCGCCGCCGCTCGGCAGTATGCCCGCGCGAAAGCAGGGAGGCGTCTCGTCGCTGTTCTCGGGCGGAGAATAGAGCTCAGCGGGATGGGAGTGTGCGAAATATTCACCGCTGCCGAAATCGCGTACAAAATGCCTGCTCTTATTGCCGATGCTTACCTGGAGGCAGCGCTCGCCGTATCGTACGAGCGCTATCTCGAACGATGAGGTTTGGAGCGCGCAGAAGCGTCGCATGAGCTCCTCAAGGTCTGCGTCGCTGAAGTGTTCCGCGCCGAAATATACGCGTACGTCCTCGCCCATATAGTTCGCCTCCGTCGGCAATGCGCGTAGAACGTCGGTAATCCCAGTAACGACGATCGGCTGTTCTGCGCAGTTTTCCGGTACTGCCGCGCGCCACGCGTCAAACGCTGCGCGATCTTCTTCGGAGTACGTGACTCGGGACAGTCGCTCTATCTCGACAGCCCTCGAATCTCTTCCGGCATCTTGTCCTTGCTGCGGGAACTTCTCGGGCATAGCGTCACCGGTTACACCGGAACGAAGTCGAGTTCCTTTTCCGCGGAGCGCGCGGCGAGAAGCTTCACCGTGATGGGGTCGCCAAGGCGGTAGACCTTCTTCGTGCGCTTCCCCACGAGGCGGAACTGCTTCTCCTCGTATTCGTAGAAATCGTCGCCAAGGTCCTTCACGCGGATCATGCCGTCGGCGTGGGTCTCCGTGAGCTCCACGTAGAGGCCGCGGTCGGTGACGCCCGAGATGACGCCGGCGAACGACTCGCCCACGTGCGGCGCGAGGTATTCCACCTGCTTCATCTTCACGCTGTCGCGCTCGGCGTCCGCTGCGGCGACCTCGCGCTCGGAAGCATGCGCCGCGATAGCGTCGAACTCGGCCATCTCCCGCACGGTGACCGGCTCGCCGCCCGCATGGCTCTTCACGAGGCGGTGGATGACGAGGTCCGGGTAGCGGCGGATGGGGGAGGTGAAGTGCGTGTAGTAATCGAAGGCGAGGCCGAAGTGGCCGATGTTCTTCGTCGCGTAGACGGCCTTCGCCATGGAGCGCAGGGTCGCCGTCTTTATGAGGTACTCCTCCGGCGTGTGCTTCACCTCGTCGAGGATGCGGTTCAGCTCCGCGCCAGAGACTGTGCCATCGCCCGCCACCTTCAGGTGGTAGCCCATGACCTGGAGAAGGTGCGCGAGGTTCGCGATGCGGTCCGTGTCCGGCACATCGTGAATGCGGTAGAGCGATTCGAAGTGTGGGCCGCCGTTTGCGGTGAGCTTCGCGAGGTGCTCAGCGACATGTTCGTTCGCGAGGAGCATGAAATCCTCGATCATGAGGTTCGTAGCCTTGCGCTCCTTCAGGTGGATGGCGATAGGCTTGCCCGTCTCGTTGAGCTCGACCTTCACCTCCGGCGTGTCGAACTCGATAGCGCCCTTTGCCTGGCGGCGCGCGCGTATCTTTTTCGAGAGTGCGAGGAGCGCCGCAAGCTCCTCGTGGAGGTCGCCCTGCCCAGCGTCGAGGGTCGCCTGCGCGTCCTCGTACGTGTAGCGGCGGTCGCTGTGGATGACCGTCTCGCCGAACCACTCGTCGATGACGTTCGCGTTCTCGTCGAGCGTGAAGACCGCGGACACCGCGAGGCGGTCCTCGCCCTCGACGAGCGAGCAGAGATTATTCGAGAGCACCTCGGGAAGCATCGGGATGGTGCGGTCGACGAGGTAGACGGAGGTCGCGCGCTCGCGTGCCTCGCGGTCGAACGCGTCGCCCTGCGCGACGAAGAAGGAGACGTCCGCGATGTGGATGCCGACCTCGAAGTTCCCGTCGGGAAGCGGCTTCAGGGAGAGCGCGTCGTCGTAGTCCTTCGCGTCCTTCGGGTCGATGGTGCAGGTGGGGCGGTCGCGGAAATCGCGCCGGGGGCTCCCGGCCGCGATGTTCGCGACCGCCTTCGCGATCATTCCCGCACCCGCGGTCTCGAGGCGCTGCGCTTCGGCGACGACGCCCGGCGGGAAGTCGCTCGAGAATCCCTGGCCGAGGGCGAGGGCGCGCATCTCGACGTCGTGCTGTCCCGCGCGACCGATAACCTCCTCGACCGTGCCGATGGGGAAGTCCTTGTCGCTTGCCCAGTCGCCGAGCCGCACGAGCACCTTGTCGCCAACCTGCGCGCCCTTCGGGTCGAGAATCGCGAGCGGCACGTACATCTTCTTGTAGTCGGGTACGAGGAGCATGAGCCCATCCTCTTCGGTGAGATTCCCCACGAAGGTCTCGCGCGCGCGCTTCACTATCTCCACTACTTTTCCGGAGGCTCGTGGCGGCATGCGATTCATGGGGTCGCGGTACATGCCGGTCGTCTCGACTTTCACGGTATCGCCGTGGAGTGCGTGGAGGGTCGCCTCGGGCGGGATGATGAGGTCCTCCGCGCCCTCCGGGGCGTCGGGGACCGAGAAAAATCCGATGCCCTTCCGGGTCATCGTGATCGGGCCCTCGTATAGGTTCTGCGTCATTTTCTCCACTCTACCCCGTATGAGAGCGAGAAGAAAGAAGCGAGGGCTGCGCCGCGGCATCCTGCGGGGGCTTGGCAAATATATACGGATGTGGTACGGTGTAGCTGCCAGGGTATCACCCCCCCCGCCCTGGTACGGCGCTCGGTGCCGCCATTCGCCCCTCCGTTACCACCCGCAGGATGGCGGCACCGACCCAACCGATTTTTCGATCTTTAGGGGACAGCGGACGGCCTTCGGGTCGTCCTTTCGTTTTTATGGACGCGGCCACGTTGCCATCCGTCCCGTATTCTGGTAAGGTACGGCCACTTATGTTGATGATTCGATTCCAGCGCATCGGCCGTACGAACGACCCGGCGTTCCGCATTGTCGTGCTTGAAAAGGAACGGGCGGCGAAGACGGGCAGTATCGTTGAGCAGCTCGGGACCTATAACCCGAAGTCGAAGGCGTGCGCCATCGATGGCGAGCAGGTGAAGGCATGGATCGGGAAGGGCGCCCAGCCGACCGACACCGTCCGCAACCTCCTCATCTCGAAGGGCATCCTCGAGGGGAAGAAGGTGAACGTGCTTCCGAAGAAGACGGTCGAGAAGGCCGAGGAGCCGGCGCCCGCGGCGGCTCCGGCAGCGCCCGCTGCGGCAGAGCCGACGCCTGAAGAGGTCGCGGCAGACGCCGAGCCTGCACCGGCAGAGGAGGCTCCGGTAGCGTAGCGCGCGGCCCGCGTAGCGGGCCGCGGTGCTATACTTCTTCCAGTTCGCATCTCCGCTTGCACCGATTGCCATGGAACCTGACCAAGCTTTTCTCGAATACGCCGTGAAAGCGTTCGTCGACCATCCCGAAGCGGTGGTGACGACCCGCGCCATCGACCCGATGGGCGTCCTCCTCACGCTCACCGTCCACCCGGACGACATGGGCAAGATAATCGGTAAGAGCGGCAAGACCGCCGAGGCCCTCCGCATTATCCTGCGCGTCGTCGGCATGAAGAATAACGCACGCGTGAACCTCAAGATTAACGAGCCGGTGGGCGGCAAGCGCGAGGCCGACTACGCCAAGGCTTCGCAGGCCGCGCAGGAGTTCCGCACGGTCGACGACGTGGTGGATGGTCTGGAGGGGTAGTCGTTCGCGGTGTTTGCTTTCTGAGTACAGAATATTTTCTTGCTAGAAAATTTCTTCCTGCTCGGGCCGTCGCCCTGCGCAGAGCCTCAGAAATCAAATACCGCTCACTCATCATGCGATTTCATCTGATTACACTTTTCCCGGAAGCCTGCGATGCATACCTCGGTGCATCGATACTCGGCCGTGCGCGCAAAGAGAAGAAGATTTCGGTCTCGTACCAGAGCCCGCGCGATTTCGTCGACAACAAGTGGGGCAAGGTAGACGAGCGCCCCTATGGCGGCGGACCCGGTATGGTGATGTCCGCATTGCCCGTTGTGCGTGCGGTCGAAGCTTCGCTTGGGGGTCCGACCCCCAAGTCGAAAAAGGTGAAGTCCCTCGGCGCAAAGCCTTCTCGGGACAAACGACCTGCGGTCGTTTGGTTCACGCCCGGCGCGAAGCAGTTTGATAACAAAGAAGCCGACAAGCTCGCGAAGTATAACGACGTCGTACTCGTCTGCGGCCGCTACGAGGGCATCGACGAGCGCGCGAAAAAGATTTTGAAGACGCTCGGCACGCTCAAAGAGTACGCCGTCGGCGAAGCCGTCTACACGGGCGGGGAAGTGCCGGCGATGGCGATCGTCGACGCGGTGACGCGCCGCTTGCCCGGCGTTCTCGGCAAGGACGCGTCAGTCGAGGAACGCCGCATCGCGAGCCGTGCCGTCTATACGCGACCCGAGACCATCGAGTACCAGAAAAAGAAGTACAAAGTCCCCACAGTCCTAAAAACGGGGCACCATGCGAACATCGACTCTTGGCGCTCCGTGAGCGGCAAGAAGCCGAAGAAGTAAAACTTGCAACCCGCATAATTTCGTGGTATAGACAGCCAATCTTACTGCGCCTTCAGTAAGGATGAGCATTGAAAGTCCCGCAACTTCCTTGAAGCCTGTTGCGGATGAGGGTTGAATCCTCGATATGCTCGGCGGTCGCACGCCTGTAGGCTTGGAGTCCTTTGAAATGGAACTGAAAGAACTCGTCCGCTTTGCGGACAGACGCGAGCTTCCCGAACAGCTTGAATTGCTGTGGATTGAGCGTACAGGACGCAATCCAGTACGCGATGCCATCAGTCTTGAGCGAGATTGGACGAAAGCACGCCTCATAGGGTTAGCCTATGTCGCATGCGCGGTAATCTCGTTTCTCGCGACGATGGAATTTCAAGTGTACATGGGGCAGTTTGCAGCTGCATGCTGCTATCTCTTTTCCGCCGTGTTGGTATTGGTCGGGTGCGTGTGCTTCGTGTTCGGTTATGCACGGGTCCCGGACGGTAAAGGCCGCACGAGGGAAAAGAATGCGGAAGCGTTTGCCCTCGTGCTCGAGTCGTTTATGGAATGGAGTGCCCTGTGGCCGGGCGATATGCCAAAGAGTCGTGACGGTCTGAGCGCAGTCGCGGACCACCTGCTTGGCAGCGCGGCGGAAAAACTGCAGAAGCACGAAGCGACCGATCACGCTGCGGCCGACTATCTGAAGAAGCACAGCGATCTCCATGCCGCGTTCACAGAGCGGCACACGACGCTCGTCATGATGGGCCTCGCCGTGCCGGACTGGTCGCGCTACTTCAAAAGTGGCGCAAAAGCTGCATAAGCGGCGTAAGTTCTATCCATCACATACGGCAGGCGGACCCCACAAGGGCCCGCCTGTTTCGTTATCCCCGGGTGGGGTTGCGCCCCAGGGAGGCCCCGGGTATACTTCCTGGCAACAGATACGAGTGAGTAACGGAGGGCGGGGAGCACATACGGGCGAAAGAGAATAGCGCGAGAGCGAGAGCGGATTTTGTCCGTGCGCGCGCATTTGTATATTTCAGCTTTTATTCACTCACCGTCACAGCGACATGGCGAAGAAGGAAATCGTGCAAAAGACGTTCGGTGCCTACCGCGCCCCGAAGGTCGCGTTCCCGGATCTGGTCGGCCACCAGCGCGGCTCGTTCGACTGGCTCATGGGGGACGGCCTCAAGGAGCTGTTCAAGGAATTCTCACCGATTTCCGATTACTCGGGCAAGAAGTTCGAGCTCACGTTCGAGGAGTTCGAGATAGGCGAGCCGAAGTACGACGAAGAGTTCGCACGCGAGAACATGCGCACGTACGAGGCGCCCGTGAAGGCGCGCGTGAAGCTCCTCAATAAGACGCTCGGCTCCGAGAAGAGCCAGGAGATCTTCCTCACGGATCTCCCCATCATGACGCCGCACGGCTCGTTCATCGTCTCCGGTGTCGAGCGCGCCATCGTGCCGCAGCTCGCGCGCAGCTTCGGCGCGTTCTTCGTGTCCGAGCTCATCCGCGGCAAGCAGTACTTCGGTGCGAAGATAATCCCGAATCGCGGCGTTTGGATCGAGATAGACTCCGAGGCCGATGGCGCGATCTTCGTGAAGATAGACCGGAAGCGCAAGTTCCCGATCACGGAGCTCCTCACCGTCTTCGGCGGCGGGGTAGGCGAAGCGGTCCTGAAGCACTTCGTGAAGGACGA
>JAKAMK010000012.1 GCA_021812925.1 bacterium
TGGAAGGAACTGATTACATCCCGATGAGGACCGGGATTACCATCGGCGCCTTGTTGGTGCGGGTGAAGAGGAATCCTGCCATGACGTCGGTCAGGTTGTTCTTCACGTAGTCGAGGTCGACCGGGTTCATGCCCTTGGTCGAATCCTCGATGGTCTTCTTGATGAGGAGCCGCGCCTGATTCAGCATGTCCTGGTTCTCGCGCAGGTACACGAAGCCGCGGCTGATGATGTCCGGGCTCTTCCTGAGCTTTCCGGTCTTCAGGTTCACGGTGGCAATGATGACGAACATGCCGTCTTTGGCGAGCGCCTGGCGGTCGCGGATGACCACCTCCTGCATGTCGCCGATGGTGAAGCCGTCGACGACGAGCGCCGCATTCGGTACGCGTTGCTTGTGGATATTGAGCTCACCGTCGACGATGTCGATGACGAGACCGTTGTCCGGGATGATGATGGTGTCCTTGGGACGTCCCGCCTGTTCGACCGCGCGCGCGTGGCAGGTGGTCATCGAGCGGTAGCCGTAGTACGGCATGAAGAACTTCGCACCGACCTGCTGGTTCATCCACACGAGCTCGCCCGTGTTGCCGTGGCCGGTCGAGTGCACGTCCGAGGAACGGTAGTGCACCAAGGTCACGTTGTGACGGTAGAGATTGTCCTTCAGTTTCTGGACGTTTATCTCGTTGCCCGGAATGACGGATGAGGAGAGCACGATGGTGTCGCGCTCATTAAGCGTGATGAACTTGTGCTGGCCGGTCGCGATGCGCATCAAGGCGGCGAACTCCTCGCCTTGCGCGCCGGTCGAGAGGATGACGAGCTTATCGGGCGGATAGTCCTTCATCTCCTGCGCCGGAATGACCGTGCCTTTCTGTACCTTCAAGAGACCGGTCTTCTCGGCGATCTCGAGGTTGTTCTTGATAGAGCGGCCCTCGGTCACCACTTTCTTCCCGTACTTCTCGGCGCTCTCGATGATGTGTATCATGCGTTCGAACTGCGACGCGAAGGTGCCGATGATGAGGCGCCCGTGCACGGTCTTCACGATGTCCTCCAAGGTCTGGTGCACGCGCTTCTCAGGGATGGAGAAGCCATCCTTCTCGGCGTTCGTCGAGTCGGCGATGAAGAAGATGTTCTTGTCTTTGCCGAGGTCGCCCCAGGTCTTCTGCTCGCGCGCGGACGGCGTGCCGTCCTCGTGGTCGAGCTTCAGGTCGCCCGAGATGACCACCTGGCCTTGCGGGGTCGTGATAGACGCGCCCATCGAATCGGGGATGGAGTGGGTCACCGGGAAGAACTTGACCTTCGTGCTCCCGATAGTGACCGAGTCGCCGACTTTCACGGTGTTGATTTCCGGTGCCGGCACGTCCGGGTACTCTTCCTGGCGCTTCTTTATCATCACGCCGGTCAATTCCTGCGTGTAGATAGGCGGCGTGCCGAAGCGGGGGAGCGTGAACGGGATGCCGCCGATGTGGTCTAGGTGACCGTGGGTAATGATGACCGCGCGGACACGGTCCTGGTTCTTCTCGAGGTACTTCGTGTTCGGAAGGAGGTAGTCGACGCCCTGGGTGCCGTCCTCAGAGACGAACTGGAAACCCGCATCGAAGACGAGGATGTCGCCGTTCGCTTCTATGGCGCACATGTTGCGCCCCACTTCCTCGGCGCCGCCCAAGGGGATGATGCGCACGACATCCTTGCCCGGTGCTTCCGGGTAGTACTCGGCCGCCTTGGGGCCGCCGCGCGAGAGCGCGGTCGGGCGGCGGAGCATGCGCTGGATGCGTCGGCTTGCGCCGCCGGGGCGGCCTTTGCCGCCGCGAGAGCGGTTACCGCCACGTCCGCGCCCGCCGCGAGAGCGGTGGTCATCGCGTGATGGGGCCGGTTTCGGTTCTCCGCGCGAAGGCGCAGGGGCCGGTGCTGGTGCTTGACTCATGATTGATGCTAGTTAACTCGGGTTAATTGGTAAATTGGTTGAAACCCGTACGAAAATAATCGGCGAACGTAAGAAATCAGTGGTTCTTCGCGAAGAAGGGCCACACCGAATCCGTATAGCGATACCACGTGGCCACCGAAGCGAACCGGTCCGACGGCGTCGTGATCTGCGGGAGCGCTACGCCCGAGAGGTCTCCCGGAATCGTATACGTGAAGTCCGGCGAGTAGATGAACGCAGCGGGGTACTCGCTCGCGACCGTGTCCTCTATCTTCTGGAGGTCGGCGAGGCGCGCCTTCGGGTCCGGATTCGTGCGCGCGTCCTCGAGGAGCGCGTCCACATCCTTGTTCGTGTACATCGCGATGTTCAATCCTGGGTCGTTGCGCTCCTGGGAATCCCAGAACGCGTAGAGGTCCTGGTTGCGCCCGATGACCATGCCGTAGAGGAGCGCGCCGTACTTCCTGGGCCGGATGACGTTCTGCGAGAGGTCGCCCGGCTCGTAGAGCTCGATGTCGACCGCGATGCCGAGCTTCTCCCAGTCCGCTTTCACTGCCGAAGCGACGCTCTTCAGTTCAGGCACGTTGCTCGTGCGGATGGTGATGCTCGAGAGCGTGTCCGAGCCTTTCTTCCACTCCCGTGCCGAGCCGTCGTAGGTCCACCCGGCGCCTTCGAGCACCTGCGCGGCGTCTGCCGTGGCGTTCGCCGAGGAGGGCACGGGCACCTGCTTCACGCTTCCGCCTGGCGGGACGGGCCCCATGATGGCGGTCGCGTAGCCGCTGAGCACGTCTTTCACGATGTGGGTACGGTCTATCGCGACCGAGAGCGCCTGCCGCACGGGTGCTTCCGCGTACACCTGCGTGTCGTTCGGATTCCAGAAGACGCCGAAGACGCGGGCATACGGCGCGGTGAGCACGTGCGCGCCGTATGCGACACCGTAGGCGCTCTGCACGGAGCCGTTTGCGAGCGCCTGCGAGAGCGCGTCTGTCTGCGCGAAGAACTGGAAGCGGATGCTGTTCAGGAACGGCCGGCCGAGCACGTAGTGCGGATTCTCCGAGGCCGTCACGTTCGTTATGAGTCCCGATGCGTCACGCGAGACGGACCCGACCGTGAACGGCCCGGCACCCACCGGATTCGTCTCGAGGTTCGAGAAGGGGAACTCCTCGTCCGAGATGTTCTGCCAGAGGTGCGAGGGGAGGATGCCGAGGGTCGTCTCGCCGAGGAACGGCGCGTACGGCTTCGTGAGCGTGAACTTCACGGTCCGTTCGCCGATCGCCTGCACGGAAACGCCCGACCAGTTCACATACTCCGGGCTCTTGAGCCCCGGGTCCTGCGCTTTCTCTACCGTGAAGACGACATCGGCCGCGGTCACGGGCGTACCGTCAGAGAACTGCGCGGAGGGCTTGATGGTGAACGTGTAGGTCTTGCCGTCTGGCGAGACCGTATAGTTCTCCGCAAGTACCGGCACGAGCTTGCCCGAGCCGTCGAGGCCCATGAGCCCGGCGTAGGTGAGCGAAGCAAGGTCGCGATCGGCGTCGGTGATGGCGAGGAGCGGATTCACGAAGCGGGGACTGCCGACCTCTCCTTCGACGAGCGTGCCGCCATAGGCGGGTACCTCGACGAGGAGCGTCTGCTCGAGCGCGTAGAGCCCCGCGACCGAAGCGATGGCGACGAGCGCGGCGAGCACGTAGAAGATGAAGCGGTCGCCGCTCGAGAGACGCCGGACCTGCTCGTCCGTCGCTTCGAGTGCCCGCACGGGAATCATGCGGGTGAATCGGTCGCGCCACGAGGGCACTGACATGTTTCCTCGGCCGAGTACGGCCGAGGAAAATCGGTCGCGCGCTTTCGCTAAGCGTTCGCGCGAGGTCGGAAAATCAATCATGCGCCTCCCAGAAGGAAGTTCAGTATCGCTATCGCGACGAGGAGAACCGCGATCACGATGGTCGCGTTAAAGAGGAATTTCTCAGCGCCCCTGCGCTTATAGAATGTTGACGCGAAGTTATCGCCTCCGAAGGCTCCCCCGAGCGTTGCACCGCGCTGCTGGAGCACGATGCCGACCACGAGGAGTATTGAGAGGATAGTTATCGCGTATGGCAGTGCCGATACGAGTGCCTCCATCTGTAGGGCAGACGATACCACGCCCCCACACCAATGTTCAAGTCCTTGTTTTGTACAGCCACGTGTTTGTCCAAGCAGTCTCTAGCAGGACATTGGTGTGGGGGCACGCTGGGCGGTTCGGGCGCAAATAGGGGATGGGGGATGACGTCCGCATAATGAAAGGGCGTGCCCGGGAACGATTGTCCCCAAGCACGCCCTGTCGATTATCGTCGCCGGATGCGGATAACGCGCGGATATGGAATCCTCGCGCTCGCTCGTCTCAAGTGCGCCCAAGCAAGGGCTACACCCACGAAGGCACTGATTCCTTCCCAGCCGAAGCCGAGGCGCAGCATGTCGTACGAAGCGTAGAAAGTCCCCACGATGCACAGGAGCGCAAGTGCGCCGAAGAACCAGGCTACTTCGCGCGCGTCGAGCCCGGCCTCCTTGTCCTTGTCCTCTACGGACTCTCCCCGTGCCTTGGCGATGCGTACGCGTACCTGCCGCGAGACTTCCTTGTCTCGAAAGTGCTGATGCGCCTTCGTGACGACGATAAACGAGAGAAAAATAACAACCGCGATTGCGGCAAATCCAAGCCAAGCCATGCGAACCCCTTTGTGTTGGTGGACCTGACCATTATCCTACGTACACTACGATTAGTCAAGGTTCGCTATCGCGTACCGGAGCGAGGGCTTCGGCGCGCAGAGCTTGAAAGGAGGTGCGCCTCGACCTATACTCCTCTCCACTGGGCGCTTATCCGTTTATATAAGGAATACGTATGGCTAAGAAGTTGGCACTCACGCCGCTCGGCGACCGTATTGTGGTACAGCCTGCGGAAAAGGAGGAGAAGAAGCTCGCCTCGGGCATCATCATCCCCGAGTCGGCAGACAAGGAGAAGCCCTCGAAGGGCAAGGTGGTCGCGGTGGGCCCTGGCAAATTCGAAGACGGGGCGCGTACGCCTATGACGGTCAAGGTCGGCGATACGGTCCTCTTCAGCAAGTACGGCTACGACGAGGTGAAGGTGGAAGGCGAAGAGTACTACATCCTTTCCGAGTCGGGCGTGCTCGCGATTATCGGCTAACGCACTCTCGCACCATGGCAAAACAGATTCTCTTTTCAGAAGACGCGCGCAAGGCTATCGCGTCCGGTATCACGCAAGCAGCACGTGCCGTGAAGGTCACGTTGGGCCCGCGCGGGCGTAACGTCGTTTTGGAGAAAAGTTACGGCGCCCCGCGCATCACGAACGACGGCGTCTCCATCGCCAAGGAGATTTCATTGAAGGACAAGTTCGAGAACATGGGCGCCGAGATAGTGAAGGAGGTGGCGAGCAAGACGAACGATACTGCCGGCGACGGCACGACGACGTCGGTGGTGCTCCTCGAAGCGCTCGTCGAGGAAGGCATGACGCGCGTGATGAAGGGCGCGAACGCGATGGCTATCCGAAGCGGCATGGAGAAGGCGAAGGCGGCGGCACTCGCGGAACTAAAGAAGGTGGCGAAGCCGGTAAGCGGTAAAGCGCAGGTGAAGCAGGTCGCGACGATTTCCGCGGAGAGCGAAGAGCTCGGCTCTATCATCGCTGAGACGGTGGAGAAGGTCGGCGCCTCAGGCGTCGTGACGGTTGAGGAGAGCCAGGGCATGGAGCTCTCCTACGATATCGTCGAAGGCCTCCAGTTCGACAAAGGCTATGTCTCTCCGTACATGGTGACGAATGCCGAGCGCATGGAGGCGGAGATGAAAGACCCGCTCATCCTTTTGACCGATAAGAAGATAGGAAGCGTGCAGGAGGTGCTCCCGCTTCTCGAGAAGATTGCACAGAGCGGCCGAAAGGAGCTCGTCATCATTGCCGACGACGTGGAGGGCGACGCACTCACGACGTTCATCGTGAACCGCCTCAAGGGCACCTTTAACGTGCTCGCGGTGAAAGCGCCGGGCTATGGCGATAGGAAGAAAGAACAGCTCGCAGACATCGCGACGGTCGTCGGCGGCCAGGTGATAAGCGACGAGGTCGGCATCACGTTCGAGAACGCGACCTTGTCGATGCTCGGCAAGGCGGCGCGCGTGTCTGCCACGAAAGATTCGACGACCATCGTCGGCGGTAAGGGTAAGTCGGCGGATATCGCCGAGCGAGCGAAGCAGCTTGCCGCACAGGCGGAGCAGACGTCCTCGAAGTTCGACAAAGAGAAGCTCGAGGAACGTATCGCGAAGCTCTCGGGCGGCGTCGCGGTCATCTCGGTAGGCGCAGCCACCGAGACCGAGATGAAGTACCTGAAAGACAAGATAGACGATGCCGTGAAGGCGACGAAGGCCGCGATGGAGGAGGGTATCGTCCCGGGCGGCGGCACGACCTTGGCGAAGCTCGCGAAGAAGCTCGCAGGCGCCGACGCGAAACTCTCTGCGGATGAGAAGGCGGGCTACGACATCGTCGTCGATGCGCTCACGGTCCCCTTGGCGCAGATCGCGATGAACGCCGGCAAGGATGATGCGTCGGCCATCGTCGCCAAGGTGCAGGATGGGAAGGCCTCGGCAGGCTACGACGCCTTGGAGGATACGATGGTAGACGACATGGTCGCCAAGGGCATCATCGACCCGGCGAAGATGCCGCGCATGGCTATCGAGAACGCGGTCTCCGCAGCAGCGATACTGCTCACGACCGAAGCAGCGGTCGCGGACATCCCCGAACCGAAGAAGGAAGGGGGCGCGCCGGAGATGGGCGGCATGGGGTTCTAAGAAAGTAAGCGATAGGCAGTAGGCAGCGAATGCGCGCCGCGAAGCGGCGCGCATTCGCTTTCGCATTACTCAGGCGGCAGTTCGTTGTACGTCACGACCTCCCAGCCGTGCGTCGCATTCAGGAATTTCCACGGGTGCCATTCACAGACCGTGATGGCCGCGTTGTCAGAGGCGTTGAAGAACGAGAGCTTCACGTAGTCAGCCGCATGGAGCTTCTTACGGTAGAGGAGGTACGCGATGAGCATCTTCAGGAAGATGCTGTGGGTCACGACGCAGGTGTCGTGGGAGCCTTCGAGCGCGAGGTACCTGAGGCACTTCTTCGCGCGCGTCTTCAGGTCTACGAAGTTCTCTTCGTCAGAGTAGCGGTAGTCGTCTCCGTGGTAGCCCTTGTCCATCGCATCCACGATGCGCGCGACCTCAGGGTCGTCGCCGTGCTTGCCGATGATCTCTGACGGGTTCTTACGCTCGCCGAGAAGACGCGAGAACCGCAGGGGCACCTTCAGGTGTCCGTTTATGATGGTCGCCGTCTCGCGAGCCCGTTCTAACGGGCTCGCGAGGATGAGGTCGATAGGGAAGCGCGTGAGGTACTTACCCGCGAGTTCGGCCTGGTGCTGTCCTTTCTCCGAGAGGCCACCGTCTTCTCCTTGGCGGACGCCTTCGGCGTTCAGGATGGTCTCGCCATGACGTACGAAATAGAAACGCCGTGGGCGCATCGCGAGGAGGAAGAAGATGAGGAGGAAGACGCCGGCAGTGATGAGGGCGGTCGTGACGGAAAGGTTCGGGATGATGTACGCAAAGAGCGTGGCACTCGACATGGAGCCAGTATACCCGGGCACTAACCGTGCACGCGAGCGCATGCTGTGAGTTCGAGGACTCGGTGCGTACCGACGCAGCGGTTAGTGCCCGGGTAGAGCCGATGGAAAGAGGCGCTTCGTGCGCGACGTGCAAAATCGTTTAGAGCACCGTAGTATAGGGCCATGCGTTTCTCATGGTTCAAAGCACTCCCGCTCGCGTACAAGGTCGCGGGCGGCCTCGGCATCCTCCTCGTGCTCTTCATCGGTTTCCGTACGGTGACACGACCGGCGGCGCAGAGTGCGGCCACGCCGCCTGCTACCACCTACGTCTCGGTTGAGAGTGTCGCCGCGCTCTCGGCGCCTTCCGGCCCCTTGCCGGTCGTGGGCACGGTCACCGCGACCGACCAGGCGACGATACTCGCGCAGACCTCGGGCCAGCTCACCTCGCTCCCGGTCGCTCTCGGCGCCTTCGTGAGTGCGGGGCAGATACTCGCGTCATTCGATAACGCGAGCCAGCAAGCGGCGGTGGAGGAGGCACAAGGTGCCTACGACGCCGCGCTCGTCGGGCTCGACCGCGTGGGCGGGACCTCGGCCGAGAACACGACCGCGACGGTGCTCGCCGCGCTTGCGAGCGGCTACTCGTCTATCGACGATGCCGTGCATACGCGTGCAGACCAGCTCTTCACGAACCCGCGCACCGCGTCGCCGTCGCTCAACCTCACGGTGCCCGATGCCACGCTCGTGAGCACGCTCAATACCGAGCGCGCATCGCTCGACCCGGTGCTTGCCGACCTGCGGATGCTCGCGCAGGAGGGAACGGCCACGACCACCTCGGTCGCGGCGCTTTCCGCAGAGGCGACCGGCGACGTGCGTCAGGTGCTCGCCTTCCTCGATAACCTCGTGAAGGCGGTGAACGAGACGCAGCCGTCGCAGAGCGCTTCGGCCACGACGCTCGCGTCCTATCAGACTTCGCTTGCGGCGGCGCGTACCGAGACGGTGGCAGTGCTCTCCGGCATCACGACCGCTAAAAGCGCGTATGACGCCAATAGCGTGAGTGCCGCGCAAGCTTCGGTGAAGCAGGCTGCGGGTGCGCTCGCTGCGGCAAAGGCAGCACTTGAGAAGACCTTGGTGCGCGCGCCTATCTCCGGACTCATCGTGAGCCTGCCGGTGTCGCAGGGCGACTACGTGACGACGAATTCGGAAGTCGCGGTCGTCTCGAATCCCGGCTCGCTCTATATCGACGCGAACGTGACGTCATCGGATGCGAAGACGCTCTCCGTGGGCAACGCGGCGACTATCGGCAGCTCGACCCGAGGCGTCATCACGTTCATCGCTCCCGCGCTCGACCCTTCGACCGGGAAGATAGAAGTGAAAGCGGGCATCGTGAGCGGCGCGAGCGCGCTCACGGCGGGCGAAGTCGTGCCGGTCTCGTTCGCACGCACGAGCGTACCGGTCGCACGACAGGACGCGCAGCTCACCATCCCTATCATCGCCGCCAAGATACTGCCCACAGGACCGGCCGTCTTCACCGTCTCGACGAGCTCCGCGCTCGTCGCGCACCCGATAACGCTCGGCACCATTCTCGGTGACCGCGTCGTCGTCACGGCAGGACTCACGCTCGACATGCGCATCGTGACGGACGCACGCGGCTTGGCCGAAGGACAGCAGGTCGAGGTCGATACGGCGACCACTACGGCGACCGCCACTACCACGCCGTAACATGCTCTGGCTCTGGAACTTCTTCCTCGAGAAACGGCAGTTCAGCTACGTGCTTTTGGCAGCGCTCGTGGTCGCCGGCCTCGGCGCGCTCCTCGCTATCCCGAAGGAGAACGCGCCGTCTATCGTCATTCCGGACGGGTTCGTCATCACGACCATGCCGGGCGCCTCGGCCTCCGACATGGAGACCTTGGTCACCGACAAGCTCGAGAACCAGATATCGGGTGTCGCCAATATCGACACGCTCACGTCGATGTCCGCCGCCGGCGTTTCCGAGATAACCGCGCAGTTCTCCGCGAACGCCGACATCACCACCTCTATCCAGGATCTTCGTGACGCGGTCGCGAAGGCCGTGCCGGATCTGCCCGCTGATGCGTCGGCGCCGTCGGTCGAGAAGATTAATTTCAGCGACCAGCCCATCCTCGTCGCTTCGATAGCCGGTGACTTGCCGCCCACGGAGTTCTCGGCACTCGGCAAACAGCTCTCCGACACGCTCACGAGCATCACGGGCGTCTCGAAGGTAGATGTCGCCGGCGTGCCGCCGCGCGAAGTCGACGTCATCGTCGACAAGGCGGCGCTCGTAGAGTACGGCCTCTCGCTCTCGCAGGTCATATCGGCGATAAGCGCGTCTAACGCTGCGCTTCCGGCCGGTTCTATCACGATGCAGGGCGTCTCCTACGACGTGAACTTCAAGGGCGGCATCAAAGACCCGTCACAGATAGCCGACATCGCCGTGGGGCAGACCGCCGGTTCTCCTATTTACCTGCGCGATATCGCGCAGATTTCCGACGGGCTCGCGCCGGCGACCACGTACTCACGGCTCTCTGTTGCTGGCGCGCCGAGCGCGCAGGCGATCACGCTCACCGTGTATCGCCAGAGCGGCGCTCCCATCGCGGGAACGGCGAACGCGGTGCGTGCCGAGCTCGAGTCCTTGAAGGGCACGACGCTCAAGGGGCTCACGGTATTCATTCCACCGTCGACCGACCAAGGCTCACAGATTGCCACGCAGCTCGGCGACCTCGCGAACACGGGTGTCGTCACGGTCATCCTCGTGCTCCTCGTGCTCCTCATCACCATCGGGTGGCGCGAGGCGCTCGTTGCCGCGCTTTCCATCCCGATATCGTTCCTCATCTCATTCCTCGGGCTCTATCTCACCGGGAACACGCTCAATTTCATATCGCTCTTCGCGCTCATACTCGCCGTAGGCATCCTCGTCGACTCCGGCATCGTCGTGACCGAGGCGATTCACGCGCGCATGCGCCTCTACCACGATCCCATGAAGGCCGCGCGTGCCGCGCTCCATGACTACGCGTGGCCTCTCATCGCCGGCACCATGGCGACTGTCGCGGTGTTCGCACCCTTGTTCTTCATCCGCGGCATCGTCGGCAAGTTCATCGCGGGCATCCCATACACGCTCATCTTCGTGCTCCTCGCGTCGATATTCGTCGCTTTGGGTCTTGTCCCGCTCATCGCCATCCTGCTCACGAAGAAAGGTGCGCCGTCGCGCCTCGAGGAGCTCCAAGAGGCATACACCGAGCGCGTGACCGCGTGGTACAAGGGGTTCCTCCGCCGCCTCCTGGCGAACAAGCGCGCGCAGCGCTGGTTCTTACGTGCGCTCGGCGCGCTCTTCGTCGCGTCGCTCGCGCTCCCGGTCTCAGGCCTCGTTACCACGGTCTTCTTCCCGCAAGACAATCAGGATTTCGTATTCATAAACATCGAGAAGCCGGTGGGCACGACGCTTGCCGAGACGGACCTCTCGGTGCGCGAGGTCGAGGAACTCCTCTACCACGACCCGCATATCGCGTCCTTCCAGACGACGGTGGGGGAGACCTCCGCGCTCGCGTCCGGCGGCATGCAGCCGGGCGGTACGGGCACCGGGAACCAGGCGAACATCACGGTGAACCTGCCGAAGCCGCGCTCGTTCACCTCGACCGAGGTCGTGAACGAGCTCGAGAAGCGTCTTGCGGTCGTGCATGACGCGCAGGTGCAGGTACTCCAGGCGAGCAACGGGCCGCCCGGCGGCGCGCCCGTGGAAATCCGCTTCGAGGGCGACAACCTCGATGAGCTCGTCGCGGCAGCCGATAAGGGCCGCGAGCTCCTCGCCACCATCCCGCACGTGACGAACATCACCTCGAGCACGCAGAACAACGGCACGGAGTTCGACCTCGTCATCGACCGTGCCAAAGCAGCGGCGGAGGGCGTCACGACCGCACAGGTGGCCGAGACCCTGCGCGCGGCGATAAACGGCGCGAAGGCGACGACCATCACAGAGCCGGGGCAGGACATCGACGTGGTCGTGAAGCTCGACTTGAACCCGGACTACACGACGCCGGAGGAGACCTCGCATACGACCTTGGACAGCATCAAGAATCTCACCATACCGGGTACGCAGGGCCCGGTGCTCCTCGGCTCCGTTCTCACCGATTCCTTGGGCCAAGCCAACTCGGTCATCTCGCACTACGACAAGGTGCGTGAAGAGACCGTGTCGGCATACCCCGACAGCCAGACGACCGCGACGGAGGTGGTGGCCGAGTTCCAGAAACGCCTCCCGGAGCTCCACCTGCAAAGCGACGTGACGGTGGCGTACGGCGGCGAGACGCAGAACATCAACCAATCGTTCACCGACATGTTCGTCGCGCTCATCGCGGGGCTCCTCTTCATGTTCATGATACTCATCATCGCGTTCAACTCGGTCCGCCACACGTACCACCTGCTCGTCATCGTGCCGCTCTCCTTAATCGGCGTCTTGGACGGCCTCGCGTTCGCGGGCCTGCCGGTCTCGTTCTCGTCCTTGCTCGGCGTCATCGCGCTCGGCGGCGTCATCGTAAACCACGCCATCATCCTCATGGATTCCATGATTCACCACGCGAAGGAAGAGCCGGAGAAACCGCTCATCGACGTGGTCGTCGACAGTGCGGCGACGCGGTTGCGCCCTATCATCCTCACGACTATCGCCACCGTCATCGGCATGATCCCGCTCTCGTTCACGAACGCGACCTGGGCGCCACTCGCGTACTCGATCATGTTCGGCCTCGCGTTCGCCATCGTGCTCACGCTCGCGCTTGTGCCGGTGCTCTTCTTCCGCTCCCCGCATCCGGAGCGAGTGCTATCATCGGGGAATGAGTAGTCGGACACTCATTTGGGGAGGCATGTTCGTGGGCGGTTTCGTCGGCGGTGTCCTTCCGATGCTCTGGGGCGGTGGCGTCATGGCATACACGCTGTGGAGCGGTATCGGCGGCTTGGCCGGCATCTGGGCCGGCTACAAACTCGCGAAGGCAACCGGGGTGTTATAACGCGAGTTTTGCACATCATGGTCCGCACCTGCGTGCGCGATAGCGCATACTTTACGTACGGCGCCCCGCGTCGCTTATCCGCACACTAAATTCAGCATTGCGTGCTTCGCCGTACTTGTGCCGGCAGACGTTCTCGCTCACTATGCGCATTCGTCACATTTCTTCGGTTCGAATGGGCACGCGAAGCGATGCTGAAATTAGTGTGCGGACTTACCAGCTACTTACTCTGCATGAAAGGACTCAAACACGTAGCGCACTGGCTCGTCATCATCGGCGCCCTCAACTGGGGTCTCGTCGGTATCGGCGGCTTCGCCGGTGGCGACTGGAACGTCGTGAAGCTCATCTTCGGCTCGGTGCCGTCTCTTGAGAGCATCATCTACATTCTCGTCGGCCTCTCGGCCCTTATGCTGTTCAAGAAGCACGAGGCAGGCG
>JAKAMK010000013.1 GCA_021812925.1 bacterium
GCTGAAAAAGGAATACTATGCGAATATAGCCGTTGGTTCCGACACTGGAATTTGACGCGGCTATGGTTTAATGGTAGAACGCGTCCTTGCCAAGGACGAGATTCGGGTCCGATTCCCGGTAGCCGCACCGCCGATAACATAGTGAGCTCTAAGCGTTCGGGTTGGGCATAAAGTGGAAACACTGTGAAGATTGCCGTCTTCCAGACGGTACCACGATAGGAGTTTGACGGACTGGCGAGGAATGTAGCGCAAAAACGGCTCTTTCGAGCCGTTTTTGCGCTATAAAAGACCCGTTGCATAACTGGGGATAAACCTGTGACTTCAGTGGATAAAGGACAGCTCCGAATATGCAGCGGCCGAGAAATGTCGAGCAAGTACGCTGTTATACTCAAGGGCATGAACCTGTTCACTTCGGACAGGAAAACGATAGGAGCACTCGGCGAAAAGGTCGCTGCAGAATACCTGCGACGGCACGGATTCAGGGTCCTCGACCGCAACTTCACCCGGAAGATGGGCGAGCTCGACCTCATCGCGCGGAAGGGCGACACCGTCCACTTCGTCGAAGTGAAGAGCGTCGCCTGCGACGAATTCCCCGTAGCTGATTCGCACGGGGAGTACGGACCGTCCGGGAACCTGCACGAAGTGAAGATTCGCAAGGTCGTGCGCATGGCCGAGTGGTACATGGCCGAGCACGATCTCGATGACGAGTGGCAGGTGGACGGCACTCTCGTCTGGCTTAGGCGTCGCGACGGCCGTGCATTCGTCCGCTACCTGCCCCAAATCGTGTGAAATGCTAGAGTGCGGGAACGGGCCGTCGTATACCGGTAGTACGCATCCTTTGGGAGGATGATGACGGAGTTCGATTCTCCGCGGCCCGACTCAGTATTTGATTACGCTTAATGACGAAGTTCGACTCTCGGCGGCCCGATGATTACGAACCGATAGCAGCGAGGAGCTTTGCCTCGAGCGTCTGCGCCTCGCTCGAGAAATCCGCGACAGCAGTCGAGGTCGCCTCGCTGAGGAGGAACTCGAGCGGCTTGCCCGTCTCCGTCGCGTAGTCCGCACGGATGTAAGAGGTCGTGATGGCGTCGAGGGAGCGTGTCGCGGTCGAGCCGGAGACGGTGCTCGTTGTGATGGTGCCGAGGAGCGCGCCGTTCGCTCCCGCGACTCCGCCGCCTGAGGAACCTTCCTGCGCTGCCGCCGACCCGCCAAGCGAGAGCACATCTATCGTGTTCGTGCCGAACGTGTACACGTCCTTCACGCTGCCGAACACGAGCGTGGGGGAGAGCGACGACTGTATCTGCGTCGTGTCGAGGAACTGCGCGCCGTAGGAGCCGATGACGACCGGCGTGCCGGCCGAAGGCGGGTATGCCGAGACGGGGATGAACGGGAGCGGTGAGGGGACTGCGGCGTCCGCCGCGCTGCCAGAAATCGCGAGGAGCGCGAAGTCGTGCTCGCCCGTGCCGGAAGGCGACTGCTGCGTGATGAGGCTCGCGTTCGCCTGCAGCCACGCGGGCGAAATGAAGGCGAGGTCCGCAGTGTAGGCGTCCGCGGCGGGACTCCCCGTGCGGATGGTGCAGTCCACGCCCTGGTCCGCAAGCAGGAAGTACTGCGCCACGTGCGCGTTCGTGAGGATGTACCCGTCTGGCGAGATGATGACGCCGCTCCCGGAAATGGAGTGGATGTGCGAGCCGGCCGGCACGTAGCAGATGATGTTCACGAGCGCGGCGCGCAGCGATGATGCGGCGGCGTCGAGCGCGGCGTTGCCGCTCGAGGGCTGCGCGGGAGAGGTGGCGGGCGTCGCGGACGCCGGAGCGGGTGGAGGCACCTGCACCGACGGGGCAGTCTGCGCAGGTGGAGACGTATGCGCGGGCGCGGCGGGCACTGGCTTTGCGGGCGCCACGGGAGTCTTCGTGACCGGCGACGGTGCAGGGAGAGCGGTCGTGGTCGCCCCGATTGGCGGCAGCGATACGGCGGGGAGCACGAGCGACGGAACCGTAACGCCAGGCAGCACCGCGACCGTGGAAGACGCGCTCGGCGAGTGCGATGGTGCAACGACCGTAACCTGGACGAAATTCGCGGCAACGATGCCCACCGCAAGTGCGGCGACGACCCCCAGGTAGGGCGCGAATCGTTCCATGCCGGTAACGCTAGCGCAAAACAACGGAAAACGCGACCGGTGCTTCGCGCCGGTCGCGTTTCCTGGTATTCTCCCCGAGTGCAGTCCTACTTCGCGTACAGCTACGCAGGACAAGCGGGATTAGTTTAATGGTAGAACATCAGTTTTCCAAACTGAGAGCAGGAGTCCGATTCTCCTATCCCGCACAAAATTCCCGACAGGAGTACCATACGGGCATGCCAGAACCGCTAGCGGCACGCATCAGACCGACAAGCTTCGACGAGGTGGTGGGGCAGGCCCACTTAGTGGGTCCCGAGTCTTTCGAGGGAAGCACAAAGAAGCCCGCAGGACCGCTGCGCGTAGCGATTGAGAAGAAGCACCTGTTCTCGTTCATCCTCTGGGGACCGCCCGGCACGGGGAAGACGACCATCGCGCGCATCTACGCGAACGCGCTCGGCGCGGAGATGCATGAGCTCTCTGCCGTGTCGGCGGGGAAAGATGACGTCCGGAAGATAGTGGGCAGCGGGCAGAAGGCCGCACGCAGCCAGAAATCCCTGATACCGGAAAAACCAAAAGTGCTTTTCTTGGACGAAATCCATCGCTTCAACAAGGCGCAGCAGGATTTCCTCCTGCCGTACGTCGAGAGCGGCGAGCTCACGCTCATCGGTGCGACGACGGAAAATCCGTCGTTCGAAGTGATCTCGCCGCTCCTCTCGCGTGCACGAGTCTTCGTGCTCGAGCCGCTGTCGGAAGCGGACATCCGCGCCATTATTAAACGAGCCGACGGCGCCATGAGCGAAGCGGCAGTCGCCTGGCTCGTCGGCTACGCGAACGGCGACGCGCGCAAGGTGCTCGGCATCATCGACGGCGCGCGCTCCCTCTACGGCGAGGTCACGGAAGAGACGCTTGCGAAGGCGCTCGAATCGCCGCACCTGCGCTACGACAAGAAGGGCGAGGAGCACTACGACACCATCTCCGCCTTCATAAAAAGCATGCGCGCCTCGCAGCCCGACGCCGCTCTCTACTATCTCGCCCGCATGGTCGAGGCAGGAGAGGACCCGGTCTACATCGCGCGGCGCATGGTCGTCTTCGCTTCGGAGGACATCGGCCTCGCCGACCCGGTCGCGCTGCAACTCGCGAACGACGTCTTCCGTGCCTGCGAAACCATCGGCTACCCGGAGTGCTCGATAAACCTTTCGCACGGCGTCGCGTACCTCGCACTCGCAAAGAAGAGTCGCGAGTCCTACGACGCGTACCAGGAAGCCGTCGCCGACGTCCGCGAGCATGGCAACCTCCCCATCCCGATGAAGGTGCGTAACGCGCCGACGAAGCTCATGAAGGAGCTCGGCTACCACAAGGGCTATACGTTCTACGACAAGGAATCGTATCTTCCCGACAAGCTCAAGAAGAAAAAGTATCTGCAATAAGAAAAGCCGGACCGCTCGAGGTCCGGCTGAAGTTTGATGTCGTGTCAGGTTCCTGCTTTGACGATGTCGTACAGAGCGCCGAGTGCGTACTCATTAGCCTTACGCATCACTCGTTCGTACTCCTCCTTTCTGAACCGCACGGTCTTGCCGCCGATATCCACGAGCACATCGTCGTCTCGGTGGAAGGTCATCACCATGCACGTTCCGCGATGGCTTACTGTGACTCCATCACCCTCGACGTCGCCCTGGAATCCATCGGCAGCAATGAGTCCAAACATTCTCGTTCTCCTTCAAGGTTCAGTTGCTCAACAGGTTCGCGAACGCGTCGTGAATCCTGATAGAGAGGGCGAATCTTGCGACTCGCCCCTGCACGTAACGCCTTACGATGCGATCCCAGCCTTTATGAAGATTTCCACAATGACATGGACTGCACCGATGATGAACACCGCTACTTTTACCGATTTCCACATCCAGTTCGCAAAGCCGCTAATGGCTGAGCGCTCTTCTTGGCTCATCACTATCTTCATGATTTTGCCCTCCTAAGGCGTAGTAGAAGTAACTTGCTTTCTTACAGAAGTATTGCATAAACATATCAAAACGTCAAGAATTGTCGGACATTTGTTGACAACTGCTCGACAACAAAGTAGGCTGCCTAAATGAATAAGGAATTGCTTGCTTCTTTGGGACTGAACAGTAGCGAGACTGCGGTGTACGAGGCGGTACTGAAAGCGGGCAGCATTGACCCAGCAGCGCTCGCGAAAGCCTCAGGTATCAAACGTACCACTGCCTACAGCGTGGCGCGAGGGCTCGTGGAAAAGAGGCTACTCATAGAAGACGCCACGAAGCGTCCGCGCGCCTTCACGCCCGCCGGACCTAAAGAGGTGCTTGCGCTCGTCGAAGCGGACAAGAAGCGCGCTGCGGAGCGCGAGACGAAGCTCACGCGGCTCGCAAGCGAGCTCTCGAAGCTGTCGTCGACTGCCACGTACCCCGTGCCAACCGTTCGGTTTATCGAAGAAGGCCGGGTCCGCGATTTTTTGAAGCAGCAGTCGCCCGTGTGGGACAAGAACATGCTCGAGATTGGAGAGCCGACCTGGTGGGGCTCGCAGGACCACACCCTCGTCGAGCACTACGGCGATTGGATAACATGGTATTGGAATCGA
This sequence comes from bacterium, assembly GCA_021812925.1. The sequence goes on from JAKAMK010000013.1 coordinate 4,707, forward strand.
GCGCCTAAGGAGATCGACTTGAAGCTGCTTTCGAACCGAGCGGACGCGGAAGTAGAGTTCGGTGCGACCGCAGACCCGCGCCGCGGCATCAAATTCTGGGGCGAGGCTGCGAATTTCCTCTCGACCACGTGGGCGATAGGGGACTACCTCGTGATGATCAACACGCGCACGAAGCCGTTCTACCTTGTCGAGATACACGACAAGCTCATGGCGCACGACCAGCGCGAGGTGTTCAAGAACCTCTGGCCGCTCGTGTGAGGTAGCGCTCGAGGATGGGGGATTCGTCGATGTCGTCGCGGCCGAAGGTGGCGCGCTGCGCTTTCATGATAGGAATGAGCTCTTCGGCGCTTCGCCATTCGAGATCGCTCTGTCCCTCCGCATCACTCAGGTCGCGTTTCTCGCCTGCGTCCTTTTCATAGGTGCAAAGGAAGTAGAGCGTCGTTTTCTGAAACGGGTGCTTGCCGGCGGCATCACGCTGGTCATACGCGGTCGAGACGATAGTCCCGAGGTAATCGTCGAGGCGCGCGACCGCGTTGAATTCTTCGCGGAGGCCGCGCGCGAGCGCACCCTCGAGCGATTCACTCGGTTCGACCGTCGCGCGCATGAGGATGTAGAAGTCGGTGACGCCCGCGCCCTTCCAGAAACCGCTCGCGATGTCCTTCGGGAAGTGGTGCACGCGCACGAGGCCTTCCTCGTTCCGCATGACCGCACCCACCGAGACGTGCTGCGGGTGGCTCGAGCTGCCCTGGAAATAGTTCATGCGCCTATGGTAGCAGGTGCGCCCCTTCCGCTTGCGCGCTCCAGGGAGCCGTGCCAAGGTTCCGGCAGATGTGTGAACGAGGAGAATGCACATGCGGGAAATCCTGCTCGGGGGCAAGCACCCCATCCGGCCGCCGACCGTCGAAATTGAAGACCGGCAGCGCCGACTGACCTGGCGTGACAAACGGGCCGCCGCGCACGCGTACGACCCGTGCGCGGCGGCCGCGCCTCAAAATTTCGCGGTCGCGGTCGCCGACCACGACGGAGTCATCTGCGCCGTCACCGATGGCCGTTCGCGCGATGAAGCCGTGCGGAGAGTCTACCGGTGGTTCCGCGATCGCTACAAAGACGCGCCGCGGAGCGGCGCGGTGGCGGTACTCAGCTTCTACCCGACGTGCGGCCAGGCACTCATGCTCGCCCAGTGCGGCGCATCAGTGCTCTTTCCGCTCGTACCGCCGAAGTATCGCGGAGGCGACCAGGAGGAAAGCCTGCGCGCGGCATGGCTCGGCACGTACACGAGCCGGCTCGCCTGCCGGACCCTGCTCCATCCGAACATACCGCTCATCTGAAATACCGGCTGGCCCCTTGGGCCAGCCGGCACTGTATTGATACTGAAACGGCGCCTTGTAGGCGCCGTTTCCGAACGTATCGCGAGCGCGTCTATTTCACCGCGTCCTTCAAAGCCTTCGCCGGGCGGAACTTCGCCGTGCGGGTAGCTGCGATGCGGATAGTTTCACCGGTACGAGGGTTCCTGCCTTCGCGTGCTGCGCGCGCCTTGGTGGCGAAAATGCCGAGGCCTGCGATCGAGACCTCCTCGCCGCCCTTCAAACCGGATACGATGGAATCTATCATGGTCTCCACCGCGCGCTCCGCGTCAGCCTTCGTGCCGCCGAGAACGCCGTGCACCTTATCGATGATATCAGCCTTATTCATGAGCGTGTTTTGAGCTGCTAAACCCGCGGCCGAGGGCTGTGGGCTACAAAAAGCATACAGAGCGCCATTTTTTGTGCAATAGGGCTTGAAAAGCCGCGTGGATAATGCAAAATCACGCGCCGCCGGCCGCTTTGCGGCCGGCGGCGCATGATTTTTCCGCTTCCTAGCGTGCGAACTCGACAACGCGGTTCTCTTTGATGACGTTCACCTTGATTTCGCCCGGATACTTGAGCTCTTTCTGGATGCGCTCGGCGATGTCGCGGGCGAGCTTGTGGAGCGATACGTCGGAAACCTTGCCCGGGTTCACGAAAACGCGGATCTCGCGGCCCGCGGCGATGGCGTGCGCCTTCTCGACGCCCTCGAATCCCTGCGCAAGGCGCTCGAGGTCGGAGAGGCGCTCGAGATACCGGTCCACGGTATCGCGGCGGGCGCCCGGACGCGACGCGCTTATCGAGTCCGCCACCTGCACGATGACCGATTCCGGCGTCTCGTACGGGTACTCCTCGTGGTGCGACTGCATGGCCTGGACGATGCGCCTGTCCATGCCGAACTTCTCGAGGAGCCGACGGCCTATCTCGACGTGCGTACCCTGCACCTCGTGGTCCACCGCCTTGCCGATGTCGTGGAGGAGCGCGCCGGTGCGCGCGATACTCGCGTCCGCGCCGAGCTCTTCGGCGAGCATGCCGGCGAGGTGGGCCATCTCAACCGAGTGCTGGAGCACGTTCTGGCCGTAGCTCGTGCGGAACGCGAGGCGGCCGAGGAGCGCGATGAGTTTCGGGTCGAGCCCGACGACGCCCGCTTCGTACGCGGCCGCTTCGCCCTTCTGGCGGATGATGTCGTTCACCTCGGCACGCGTCTTCTCGACGACCTCTTCTATTTTCGCGGGCTGGATGCGGCCGTCCTCGATGAGTTTCTCGAGAGCGAGCTTCGCGACCGTGCGGCGCAGGGGATCGAATGACGCGAGCGTGATGCGGTCGGGCGCGTCGTCGATGATGACGTCCACGCCGGTCACACGCTCGAACGCCTTGATGTTGCGGCCTTCCTTTCCGATGACCTTGCCCTTCACCTCTTCCGAGGGGATGGTGACCGAGTAGCTCATGACGTCCGCGTTCACCGGACTCGCGAGACGGTGCACCGAGGAGACGAGTATCGCGCGCGCCTTCTCCTCGAGGCGCTCGCGGCCATTCGCGGAGAGCTTCTGGAGACGCAAGAGGATGGCGTCCTCATGCGCACGCTCTATCTCGGCGAAGAGCTCGTCGCGGGCGCGGTCTTCGGAGAGGTGCGCGACATTCGCGAGCGCCTTCGTGCGCTCGGCAGAGAGCTTCTCCGCGGACGCCTTCGCCAGTGCCGCTTCCTGCTCGCGGCCGCGAACGTCATCCTCCTTCTCGTCGAGGTCGCGCTGGCGCTCGTCGAGAAACACCTCGCGTGCGGAGAGCCGTTCCTCGCGCGCGGAGAGCTTCGCCTCGCGCTCCTCGATGGGAGAGAGGCGTTCTGTTTCCGCGACCTCTGCGCGGAACTCGGCGTCGGAAATGATCTTAGACGCCTGCTCCTTCGCAGCGAGCAGTTTCTGCTTTATGTCGAGCTCGACCGAACCGCGCTGAGCGAGGCCGACGAGGACGCGCAGAATGTACCCGAGCGCGATGCCGCCCGCACCCGAAAGCGCAAGCAAAATGAGAATGATTTTTAATGACATAAGCCCGTTTCAGTTAGTCCGCCAAGGCGGTTTCAGTCATCGATAAGGGTTCCAGCCGGGCATCCGTAGCAGAGGGGCAGGGGAGCGGGAATGGGGGTACCTTACGCTAAAACGCGCCGGCTCGCAAAAGCCCGCGGCGCTTCGCGCCGCGGGCTTTTGCGAGCCTGAAACCTGATCCCTGAAACCTGCCGCCTAGCTCTTATACACCTGATCAACGATGCCGTACTTCTTCGCCTCCTCAGCCGTCATGAAGAAATCGCGGTCCACGTCCTTCTCGACTTTGGCGAGCGGCTGGCCGGTCGTCCTCGCGAGAATCTTGTTCGTGCGATCGCGCTGCGCGAGGATGTGCTTCGCGGAAATCTCGATGTCGGTCGCCTGGCCCTCGGCACCGCCGTGCGGCTGGTGGATCATGACCTCTGCGTGGGGCAGCGCGGAGCGCTTGCCTTTCGCTCCCGAGGTGAGGATGATGGAGCCCATCGATGCGGCCATGCCGACCGCGACCGTCGCGACGTCGGGCTTCACGTGATTCATGGCGTCGACGATGGCGAGGCCCGAGTGGATGTAGCCGCCCGGCGAATTCACGTAGAGCTGGATGTCCTTCTTCGGGTCCTCCGCCTCGAGGAAGAGGAGCTGCGCGATGACGAGGTTCGCGACGTCGTCGTCGATAGGGCCGCCGAGGAAGATGACGCGCTCCTTCAGGAGGCGCGAGTAGATGTCGTACGCGCGCTCACCGAACTGGCTCTTCTCGATGACCATCGGCACGAGCGTGGATGCACGGGGCATGGTGTCTTTCATGCGAAGGAGTGTACCGTGACGGCAGTCTTCGCGCAAAAAGCCGGCCCCGAGGCCGGCTTTTTGCGCGACAAGCGCGCCCTACTGCGTGAGGGTCGGGTAGTTGCGGTTCTCCGCGATGCGCTTGCCCCAGGCGTAGAACGCGCCCACGATGACCATGACGACGATGACGACGATCGCGATGGCCGTACCCCACGACTGCTGCGCGGCGGACCTCGGCTGTATCGCGGGCGCGGAGGAGAACACCGGCGTCGCGGGCGCTTCGTGCGCCGCCTCCTCGGTCACTGCTTTCAGTTTCTCGAGCGCGTCGTCTTGCATGGCACCATGATAGCAGAAACGGCCGCGGCTCTCGCCGCGGCCATCCTCTGTTCGCACGAATTCGCTACGCCTCGAGCTTCGGGCGGTACTCCGCGTCGTACCGCTCGGCGCTCTCGCGCACGATAGCCATCGCCTCGTCCGTATCGACGAACTTCTCGACGACGCCGGTGCCCGGCTTCTTGAGCGCCTTGTAGTTCTCCCAGAAGTACTTCGTCTGCGTCTTGAAGTACTCGCCGAGGTCCTCGATGGTCTTCACGTGGTCGACGCGCTTGTCATCCGCCAAGACCGCGACGATCTTGTCGTCCACCTCGCCGCCGTCGATGAACTTGATGGCGCCGATAACGCGCGCCTCGACGAGGGAACCGGGGATAAGCGGCTCGGTGACGTTCGCGATGACGACGTCGAGCGGGTCGTTATCGAGGTCCCAGGTCGCCGGGATGGCGCCGTAGGTGCACGGGTACGCCATCGAGGAGTACCCGACGCGGTCGAGCTTCAGGACGCCCGCCTCGGTGATGAGCTCGTACTTATTTATGGAACCCGCCGATATCTCGACGAGCGCGTTCACGACGCCCTTCTCCTCGGAGACGAACGGCGGAAGCACGTGCAGCAAATTGAGCATGTACTTCGAGGGCTTGTGGTCGATGTTTGCCATGGTGTGCGGTTAGGTTACTGGGGATGCTAGTTCGCGTCGTCCGCCTTGTCGCGGTCCTCTTCCTTGTCGGCGACGGTCTCGTCCGAGGCCGGGAGCTCGGCGCTCTCTTCCTCGGCGGGGAGCGCGGTCTCGTCCGAGGACTCCTCGGTGACGAGCTCTTCGCTCTCGGCGGGCGCGACGCCCGCTTCGACCGCAGGGTCTATCGCATCGCCGGTCTCCGGGTTCTCGTTCTCGAGCACCTCGACCGATTCGCCGTCCGACTCCGCTACCTCGGTGCCGGCCGCAGAGATGATGTCGATGTTCCAGCCGGTCAGCTTCGCCGCGAGGCGCACGTTCTGGCCGCCGCGTCCGATCGCGAGAGACTGCTCGTCCTCGGAGACGGTCACCGTCGCACGGTGCTCAGCCTCGTCGAGCGCGACCTCGAGCGGCGTCGCCGGCGAGAGCGCCTCGCGGATGAACTCCGCCGCGTCGTCGTTCCACTCGATGATGTCGATGCGTTCGCCGCCGAGCTCGCTCATGACGGTCGAAACGCGCACGCCGCGCTGGCCGACAAGAGACCCGACCGGGTCCACGTGCGGGTCGACCGAGGCGACCGCGATCTTCGTGCGGCTGCCCGGCTCGCGCGCGAGCGCCTTCACCTCTATCGCGCCCGAGGCGAGCTCAGGCGCCTCCTGCTCGAAGAGCTTCACGACGAACTTCGGATGCGCGCGCGAGAGGCGCAGGTACACGCCGCGGAAGCCTTCGTCCACCGCATAGAGGTACGCGCGGATGCGCTCGCCGGGGCGGTAGCGCTCGCCGGGAATCTGCTCCTCGTAGGGGAGGATGCCGGTCGTGCGGCCGAGGTCGACGAATATCGCGCCGCGCTCCATGCGCTGCACGATGCCGCCCACGATCTCGCCCTTCTTCTCGCCGAACTCCTCCATCATGCTCATCTTCTCGGCCTCGCGGACCTTCTGGATGACGACCTGCTTCGCCGTCTGCGCGGCGATGCGGCCGAAATCGTCCTGCGGCTCAAGGGGGAAGATGAGTTCCTCGCCGAGCGCGGCGCCCTTCTTGATGAGCTTCGCGTTTGCGAGGAGGATGTGCTTCTCCGCGTCGTAGCGCGGGAGCTCGCCGTCTGCGAGCTCTTCCTCGTGCTCATGGTGGAACGGATGCACGTGGTGTGCCGGCTCTTCCGCGACCTCTTCGCTCTCGTCGGGGAAGCGCACGGTCGTCTCGTCGACCACCGTCTTCACCTGCTCGAAGGACACCGTGCCGGTGTCCGTGTCGAGGTGCGCGCGGATGACCTGCCCGCGCTTGCCGTACTCGCGCTTGTAGGCGGTCGCCATCGCGCTCTCTATGGCATCGATCATCGTCGCGCGCGAAATGCCGCGATCCTCGAACTCGCCAAGCACTGCGCCCATGGTTTTCAAATCGATCATACTCGCTATGGATTATGTATGTGTCGCACCTTTATAAAGAAAGTCCGCATCGCGGACATTCGTTGCTTTATAGAGTACCGGAATCCGGGCGTTGCGTCAATGTGCCTCCTAGCGTAGGCTGCCGGTAGCAATCAAGAGGGTATCCGAAATGATACGAGAGTACCTTATCGCTCTCCCCGTAGAGGCGATGCCTCTCGGGAGCCGCTACGCGGCAGCGACGCAGCTGCCGCTCCACTGCACGGTCATGCACTGGTTTCTCACGAATCTGCCGCTCGACGAGCTCCTGGATGAACTCGGCGAGATGGTAGCAGGCCTCGGCCGTTCTGCGATTGAGCTGGTGTCCGATTACCCCGCGCTCTTTGGGCCGCACGTGGACGTCCCCGTCCACGTGCTCCACCGGAACGAGGAGCTCGAGTGGTTGCACACGGCGCTCCTGATCCGGCTTGCAAAACGGTACAGCGAGCCGTCTGCCTACCAGTGGATCGGCGCCGGCTACCGTCCGCACGTGACGGATCGCGGCTCCGCGTGCTTCACACCCGAGCGTGTGCACCGAACAGACCGCCTCGCGGTCGTGGAACGGTTTGCGGACAAGAGCCGGGTGGTGCGAAGCGAGCACCGGTTTCCCCGGTAGTCGTGAACGGGCCGTGCATAGACCGTGCGCCGGAGCATTCCATGCTCCGGCGCATCTCTTTTCCCCTCCGGCATTTCTCCTGCACGCTATACGCCATCCGCTACAAGCTATACTCTTTCTACATATGCACGTCTCGGAAGGCGAACTGAAGGAATTCATCATCGACTCGGGACTCGTCGCGAAGAAAGACATCGACGCGGCGGCCGAGGAGGCGAAGTCGCGCGGCCAGTCGCTCGGCGACATCCTCGTCGGCCGCGGCAACCTGACCGATGATGCCCTGCGGCGCATCCAGGCGTACGTGCTCGGCATCCCGTTCGTGAACCTGAAGGAGTACCGCATACCCGCGGACATCCTCTCGCTCATCCCGGAACCCATCGCGCGCACGCACAATATTATTGCGTTCAAGAAGGACGAAAACGCGCTCGAGGTCGCGATGCTCGACGTCGAGGACCTCGCCTCGATCGAGTCGGTGAAGAAGAAGACGGGGCTCAAGATCCTGCCGCGGCTCACCGACACCGAGAGCATCAAGCACGCGCTTCTCTCGTACCAGAAATCGCTCAAAGACGAGTTCGGCGACATCATCGCGACCGAGTCGGGCAAGATCCGCGTGGTCGGCGACAGCACGAAGGAACTTTCAGGCGATGACCTCAAGAAGATGGCCGAGGACCTGCCCATCGTGCGCATCGTCGACACTCTCTTGCGCCACGCCATCGTGCAGGGCGCCTCCGACGTCCACATCGAGCCGATGGAGGACCAGGTGCTCGTGCGGTACCGCATCGACGGCATCCTCCACGACGCGATGACGCTGCCGAAAGCGGCTGCGGCGGGCATCGTCGCGCGCATCAAGGTGCTCTCGAACCTGAAGCTCGACGAGAAGCGCCTCCCGCAGGACGGCCGTTTCAAGATGGAGACCGAGAGCGACCGT
>JAKAMK010000092.1 GCA_021812925.1 bacterium
GCTCCTCGCCGCTAACAGCGCGAACGGGAGCGTCATGGCGAACTACGGCGCGCTCGACCCGGCCGCAGAGCTCTCGTTCTCCTGCACGTCGTGGACGACGGATGAGTCGCTCCTCACGCCGCCCTCGAACGTGACCTTCTCGAACAATCCGTAGCAGACTGACAAAACCCCCGCCGCCCTTTGGGCGGCGGGGGTTTTGTATTAGGATTCCCGTAATGACGTCAGACCAATTCCTCGAGAAACTCAACCGTGACTACTTCCGACTCCACAAAGCCTACGAAGACCTCTTCTGGAAAAGCCGCATGGGCGACTACTCGGTAGATGCGAAGAAGGATAAGGCGCTCGCCGCGCGCGACGCGTTCCGCAGCGACCCCTCGCTCCTCGCGAAGGCGAAGGCACTCCACGCGGTCGCGCGGAAGTCGGATGCGGCTCGGCTCAAGGTCTGGATAGATTTCTTCGAGCTGTACCAGACGCCGCCCGAGCTCCTCGCGCTCAAGAATCGGATAGACAAGCTCGAATCGAAGATACTCAAGAAGCGCGCCACGCAGAAAGAAGGGTACGTCGACCCCTATACCAAGAAGTTCGTGAAAGCTTCTTCGCTCAAGATGCGCACGATGGTGGCGACCCACGACGACGAGAAGATCCGCAAAGCCTGTTTCGAAGCGCGGGAGAAGCTCCCGCTCTCATTCCTCGATGACTACATCAAGATGGTCGCGCTCCGGAATGAGTATGCGCGCGGCATGGGCTACGAGGATTTCTATGCGTTCAAGGTGGAACGCGAGGACGGCATGACGAAGCAGGAGCTTTTCGGCCTCTTCGACACCATCTACGAGAAGACCAAGTACGCGCTCGCTGATATCCGCAAACTCGAGAAGACGAAACCAGGCCTGCGAAAGCCGTGGAATTTCAGCTACCTCATGGCGGGCGACTTCACGAAGGAAGAGGACCCGTTCTTTGAGTTCGGTGACGCGCTCCTGCGCTGGGGCCGCTCGTTCCGCGCGCTCGGCATCGATTACAAGGGCGGCACGCTCACGCTCGACCTTCTCGACCGTACGGGGAAGTGGAATAACGGCTTCTGCCACTGGCCGGAGCTCGTGCACTACGAGAACGGTACGCGCGTGGCAGGAACGACGAACTTCACCTGTAACGTCGTGCCGGGCCAGGTGGGCTCAGGCGTGCAGGGCTACAACACGCTCTTCCACGAAGGCGGCCACGGTGCGCACTTCTTGAATACCGAAGAGCGTGAGATAGCGCTCAACCAGGAGTACGCGCCGATGTCGATGGCATGGGCGGAAACGCAGAGCATGTTCCTCGACACGCTCTTCTCGAGCATCGACTGGCGCATGCGCTACGCGGAGAGCCCAGAAGGGCACCCGTACCCGTTCGACCTCTTCGAGCGCGAGGTGCGCGCGCTTCATCCCTTGAAGCCCATGCGGATGAGCTCCATCATGTTCGTGTCGAACTACGAGCGCGAGATATACGAGACGAAGCACCTCACGCGCGCCAAAGTGTTCGCCATCGCGAAGAAGCACTTCCGCAAGTACTACGACCGCTCGGAAGATTCGCTCATGGCGCTCACCATCCCGCACATCTACGCGTGGGACGCCTCAGCCTCCTACCACGGCTACGGGCTCGCGGAGCTCGCGCTCTCGCAGTGGCGCGCGTACTTCTACGAGAAGTACGGTTACCTCGTCGACAATCCGAACGTCGGCAAAGAGATGGCGAAGGTCTGGAAGAAGGGCGGGAGGCACACGTTCAAGGAATTCGTCGTGCTCGCGACGGGGAAGAAGCTCTCACCGAGCGCGTTCCTCAAAGACGCGACCGCGAGCGTCTCGAAAACGCTCGCGACGGCGAAGGCGCGCGTCGCGCGCTTGAAGAACGTGCGCAAGGATACGAAGCCGGTCAATCTAGACGCGCGTATCCGCATGGTAGATGGGAAGAAAATCATTGCTGACAATCGGAAGTCATTCGAGGACATGGCGAAGACGTACAAGGCGTATGTCCTCGCGCAAGCTGACGTCCGCAATCGGTGACGTTCGTGAAGCGGTCGGACATTTTGGCGCGAATCTCGTTCGTCCGCTAGAATAAGCGTATCTTCATGAAGCGCTCGAAGCACGAACCGCGCCACCATAAGCCGTTTGCGGAGAACGTCCCGCTTCACGTCGCGTGCCTCGTGCTCGCCGGCGCAGGGGTCGTGTACCTCCTCGCATTCGCGAACCTGTTTCCGATAGAGTATGAGCGCGCTATCGCCGACGCGCCCAAAGTGCCGGTGTGGCCCGCTTTGCTCGATAAGGCGGCGTATAACGCGAAGATGCTCTACCTCGCGCACTACGTGCCGCCCTTCGCGACGACGACCGTTACGAGCACTACGAAGACGGCCAAAGCCGCGAGCACGACGCCGCCCGTAGCGCCCTTCGCGACCGCCACGACGAGCGTGTCCGTGCCGGGCCGCCTCTGGCCGAAGGCGACGGTGTATCCGGAGGGCGGCGCACTCTTGCCGGAGAATCGCATCGTCGCGTACTACGGCAATTTCTATTCTAAGAAGATGGGCGTGCTCGGCGAGTATCCGGAAGATGAGGTGCTCGCGAAGCTCGCCTCCACGAGCGCGATGTGGGCGCGGGAAGACCCGAATACGCCGACGATTCCCGCCATCCAATACATCGCGGTGGTTGCGCAGGGGCAGGCGGGGGCGGATGGCATGTGGCGCGCACGTATGCCCGACGTTGAGATACAGAAAGCGCTCGACATGGCGAACTCGCTCCACGGTCTCCTCATCCTCGACGTGCAGGTGGGGCAGTCGACCTTGGAGAAAGAGCTGCCACCTTTGGAGAAATGGCTCAAGCTTCCGAACGTGGAGCTCGGCATC
>JAKAMK010000093.1 GCA_021812925.1 bacterium
GTGCACGTACACGCCAGCGACTAACTTCGCACATTAAGGCAAGAAACATGCGTCGCACCCTGATCATCCTTGCCGTCGTCATAGTCCTCCTCGGAGCTGGAGCGGCGGCGTACTACTTCTTCTTCGCGGGTACGCCGAGCGTCTCGGTCGCGCCGCCAGGCGGCACGTCGCTCCCGAGCTCGGGGCAGGCGACCCTGCCCCCTGGCGGCTCGGCGACGACGAGCGTATCCGTCCCGCAGCCGCCCCCATCCTCGACCGCCGTATCCGCACGACTCATGAAGATAAGCGCCGGTCCGGTCTCGCCGGGCCTCGCGGTGATAGACGTGCCGGCAGCCCGTACCGCCTCGACGAGCACCGCGCAGGCAAGCAGCTCGCCTGATACGCTGGTCGAGTACATCGAACGACAGAGCGGAAACATCTACCAGTACTCCGAGAACGCCGACCAGAGCACCCGCACCTCGAACCGGACCATTCCCGGCATCGAGCGCGCCTTCTGGCTGCCCTCGGGCGCCACCGCGTTCGTGCAGTACCTCTCCGGTCCCGCATTCTCGACCGTGAATACCTACGGCATCGCCGCGGACGGATCGAACGGCTTCTTCCTACCACAGGATCTCGCCGACCTCGCGGTATCCTCGACGAGCGTCCTCGTGCTCGCCTCGGGGATAAACGGCTCCGCCGCGTCGCTCTACAAGCCTACCGGTAGCGCGCTTGCCGCAAACATCTTCACGACGCCGCTCTCATCGCTCCGCATCTCGTTCGCGGGGAAGGGACAGTACCTCGCGTTCACGAAGCCCTCCTCAGCGCTCGAGGGAGACGCGTACCTCGTCAGCAGTTCGGGCACCTTCACCCGCATCGCGGGCCCTCTCACCGGCCTCGTTGCGCTCGCGAGCCCCTCGGGGAAGTGGGCCCTCGTGAGCTCCTCCTCGGGCGGCACCATGCACCTCGCCCTCGTCGACACCGTAACCGGCGCCTCGACTGCACTCCCCGTCGCAACCATCGTCGACAAGTGTGTGTGGGCCGCGGATAGCTCTGCCGCGTACTGCGCCATCCCGCAGAGTCCCTCGACGAGCTACGCCTACCCGGATGACTGGTACCAGGGTGCCGTGTCCTTCAACGACCGCATCTGGAAGATAGACGTCGCCGGCCGCTACGCGCAGCTCGTGCTCGACTTCACGAACGAGGCGAAGCAGCCTCTCGACGCCGAGTCACTCGCGGTCGACGCGAACGGCTCCGTACTCGCATTCATAAACAAGATCGACGGCTCTCTTTGGAGCTACAAGCTCTAGGTGCTAGGGATCAGGTGTCAGACATGGATCAAGGCTTCCGATCACTCGTTGTGTGGCAAAGGGCCATGGAGCTGGCCGACTCAGTTCATGAACTTTCAAAAAGATTGCCGCGTGACGAATTTGCCTTGAAAGACCAGCTGCGGAGAGCCGCAATATCCATTCCATCAAACATCGCCGAAGGGAGTCGTCGCCCGACGCGGGCTGACTACGCGAGGTTCCTGCACATCGCGCTCGGTTCAACGACTGAAATGGAAACACAACTCCTGCTCGCCAAACGCTGGTATCCGAAAAGCGACATCTCGACGGCGCTCGCGCTTTCCGCCGAAGTGGGGAAGATGCTTTCGGTTCTCGTGCGACGTATCTCAGGCTGACACCTGATCCCTGACCCCTGATTCCTGCTCGCCGAACTCCTCGTGAATCTTGCGCCGCACATGCCACTCCTGGAGGGCGCCCGCGAGGTTCGTCGTCACGAAGTAGAGCGCGATGGCGGCGCCGGTCGAGTAGGAAATCGCAGCGATAACGAAGGGGAACACGAACTTCATCTGCATGCCCATGACCCGTTGGAAATCGCTCTGCATGCCGGCCTGCTCGCCCTTTTCGGGCGGCTTCATGGTCCCCGAGAGCGCGAGGTGCGCCTGGAGGTACTGCGTCGCGCCCGCGAGGAAAGCGAGCAGGAAGCTCTTACTATTCATCGCGATGAGGCCGAGGAATTGGAGCGAGACCGCGTGCGGCACGGGCGTGAAGTTGTAGAGGCGCGCGAGGTCTATCGTCGTGAATGGCTCGTAGAGGAACACCCAGTAGAGCGCGAGGAGGATGGGGAGCTGCACGAGGACGGTGAGGAAGCTCGCGAACGGATTCACCTGTGCCTCGCGGTACAGGGCGAGCGTCTCGATGGCTTCCTGCTCCTTGTCGCCCTTATGCTTCTCCTTGAGCGCCTTCAGTTTCGGTTCGAGCGCGCGCATCGCCCGCTGCGTACGCGCCGCAGAAAGCGAGAAGGGAAGGAGCACGAGCCGGATGGCAAGCGTGATGAGGATGACCGCGACGCCCACGTCGCCACCCGGCACGAAGGACACGAGCGCCACGAGCGCGTTGTAGATAGGGTTATAGAAGACGGCGTGGAAGAAAGCGGATATCACGTGGGTATTGTACGTTATCGTTCGATTTTCGAAAGCAGCGCGGCGAGTTCCGCGCGGAGGTCGGCGGCGGGGAGTCGTTCGACGGACGCACGCGGGTAGAGGATGAGTGCCTTCGGCAGGGGGAATTCGCGGAGGACGGCGAGTACCCGCCGTTTTATGCGGTGTCGCGCGACCGAGAGGCGCGCGGTCTTCTTCGAGACGACGACCGCGTACCCGCGTGCGGCGTGGGGCACGACCGCGGTGAAGTGCGCCGAAGAGACACGGCGTGCGGCGTGCGCGAAGGCGCTCCGCGCGAGCCGCTCCCGCCTCGGGAACATGCCCTTAGGCCGCGAGGCGCGCGCGCCCGTCGCGGCGGCGGCGGCGCAGGATGTTCTTTCCTGCGGTCGTCTTCGAGCGCGTGCGGTAC
>JAKAMK010000094.1 GCA_021812925.1 bacterium
GCGCGCGCTGCCGTGCGCGACGTCTCGCGCGCTCTCGGCCACTCCTACAACACCGGCGACCGCATCGCGAAACTCATCCCTATGGGTAGTCAGGGCTTCCCCATGACGATAGATAAGGCGCTTGAGATGGAGCCTGACTTGAAGGCCGTGTACGACGAAGACGAGGACGCGCGCGAGATTCTCGACCTCGCGAGAGGAATCGAGGGCTGCGTGCGCCACGTGGGCGTCCATGCCGCCGGCGTCGTCATCTCACCTACGCCCATCGTCGAGTGGACCCCTATCCAGCCCGACCCGAAAGGCACCGGCAAGCTCATCACGCAGTACGACATGTACTCCGTCGGCGAAGACGGCGTCGGCCTCACGAAGTTCGACTTCCTCGGCATCAAGAACCTCACCATCCTTTCCGAAGCGGTCCGACGCGTACGCGAGCACAAGAACCCGGACCTCGACATCGAGCAGATTCCGCTCGACGATGCGAAGACCTACGAGATGCTCTCGCGCGGCGAGACGTACGGCACCTTCCAATTGAACGGCTCCGGCATGACGCGGTGGCTCAAGGACCTGAAGCCCACGACCATCCACGACATCAACGCCATGGTCGCCTTATATCGCCCGGGCCCGATGCAATTCATCCCGGACTACATCGAGCGCAAGCAGAACCCGCGCCTCATCCGCTACCTCGACCCGGCCATGGAGCCCATCCTGAAGCAGACCTACGGCATCCTCGTGTACCAGGACGACCTCCTCATCATGGCGAACCAGTTCGCCGGCTACTCGTGGGGCGAGGTAGACAAGTTCCGCAAGGCGGTCGGCAAGAAGATTCCGGAGGAGATGCAGAAGCAGAAAGATAAGTTCATAAACGGCTGCGTGGAGCACTCGAAGTGGCCCCTCGATAAGGCGCAGAAAGTCTGGGAGTGGATAGAGCCGTTCGCCGCCTACGGTTTCAACAAGGCGCACTCGGCAAGCTACGGCCGTGTCGCCTACCAGACCGCATACCTGAAAGCGAACTACCCGGTCGAGTACATGGCCGCGCTCATGACCGCGGATTCAGGCGACACCGAGGAAATCGCGCGGCTCGTCGCCGAAGCCGCGCGCCTCAAGATTCCGGTACTCCCGCCAGACGTGAATGAGAGCGAGACCGACTTCGCGGTCGTGAGCGCGCCTGGGGACGCGTCGCGAGAGGAGGCTCCCCAAGCGCGTACCGAAGCGATTCGTTTTGGTTTGGCTTCAATCAAGAACTTCGGTGAAGGCATCGCGCAAGCGATTCTCGACGAGCGGCTCGCGCACGGTCCGTACGTCTCGCTCGCTGACTTCCTCGCGCGCGTGGGAAGCCGTAACCTGAACCGTAAGTCGCTCGAGAGCCTCATCAAATGCGGCGCGCTCGACTCGCTCGAGCGCCGCGGAACGCTCCTCGCAAACATCGAGCAGCTCCTCGCCTACCACCGCGAGATGACCACCGAAGCGCCGCAGGATTCGCTCTTCGGCGGCGTCATGGCGGCTCCGAAGCTCACGCTCGCCGAGGGCGCTCACGTATCGCTCGCCGACAAGCTCGCGTGGGAGAAAGAACTGCTCGGCATCTACATCTCAGGCCACCCGCTCGACGCGTACCCTGAGCTCATGCAGAAAGCGAAGCTCTCCGTGAGCCGCATCCTCGAAGACCCGAAGCCCGGCTTCCCGGTCGTCATGCCCGTACTGCTTTCTGAGACGCGCACCTTCCTCACCAAGAGTGGCGAGAAAATGGCCTTCGTGAAGTTTGAAGACAAGACCGGAAGCATCGAGGCGGTCGTATTCCCGAAACTGTTCAAGACCCATGGCGCGGCGCTCACGACCGGCACGTGCCTCCTCGTGAAAGGCTCCGTAAGCAACCGTAACGGCGAGCTCTCGCTCGCGCTCGACAACCTGAAGCCGCTCTAGGCGTTTGACGTCCTGCCGCCCGGTGCTACAGTGCTCAGTACGGAGATTGTTCCGGCCACCAACCGGAGGCATGCGCGCCAAGCGGCCTAATCCGAAACCTTGAATGAGTGCTCGCGCCTTCGCGCGAGAAGCCAGGTGGAACCGCGATTTATCCTGAGTGCAATCGAAGGACAATGATCGCCCTGGCGAAAACGGAACTTCGACTTTCCGTTTTCGCCAGGGCGCTTTTTCATTTATCACCTTCCTCGCGTATGAATCCTCTCGACCTTAAACGCCACACACTCGCCCACCTGCTCGCGCAGGCGGTCCTTGAGCATTACCCGGATGTGAAGCTCACGCTCGGCCCGGCCGTAGACAACGGCTTCTACTACGATATCGATTTCGGCACCGAGAAAGTCTCTGACGCCGAGCTCGCGAAGATCGAGAAGACGATGCGGAAGCACCTTCCGGAGTGGAAAGAGTTCTCGCACAAGGAAGCGACTCCCGACGAGGCGCGCGAGGCGTTCAAAGGCAACCCGTTCAAGATTGAGCTCATCGAGGAGATTTCCGGCAAAGGCGAGCCCATCACGCTCTACACCTGCGGCGGCTTCACGGACCTCTGCCGCGGCGGGCACTCGGAGCATCCCGCCGAAGAAATCGCGCCGGATTCCTTCGCGCTCGACCGCGTCGCGGGCGCGTACTGGCGCGGTGACGAGAAGAACCCGATGCTCACCCGCATCTACGGGCTCGCCTTCGATACGAAAGAGGAGCTCGATGCGTACGTCGCACAGCGCGAGGAGGCGCGGAAGCGCGACCACCGGCTCATAGGCAAGGAGCTCGACCTCTTCACCTTCTCCGAGCTCGTCGGCTCCGGGCTCCCACTCTGGACGCCCAAGGG
>JAKAMK010000014.1 GCA_021812925.1 bacterium
ACCGTCGCGGCTTTCAGTGCCACCTCGCCGAACTGGCTGATGAGCTGCTGCTGTTCGTCTGCCGAGAGGTCGGTTATCCCGAGGTCGGCTGCTATCTGTTTGGTAAGTTCGTCAGGCATACGGAAATTGTATCACGCTAGCTATTGGGCGCGTGGGAATACATATACTGATTCCTCCGCTGGTAGTGGAGGCTTGTACGAAAAGTTAAAGAATCCCCTCATTTCGACCGATTCGCTGCCATTCGGATGGACAACGACATACCCGGGCTGCCCATCCGGAAGCAGCACCTTCACGTCATGGTTGGAAGCATGCGCAAATACCGTCGCAAGAGCGTGCTGCGCCGTAAAGTTGTCGCCGTGTGCTGCAGCACCGTATGCCGTAAGACCGCCATCATGACCAAGAAATATCGCCGGTCCGGGAACCACACCCGTATTCGGCTCAATGGTGCTTGTGAGTGAGTGATCGACTGATAGATGCGGCGCGGCCTGCACGGCGGCGCCCACGGTATCCGGTGTGACCCCGTATGTGTGCACAGCGGAATCAAGTTGCGCCGCAGAACCTATTTCAATATGTCCGGCAGATATCGCTGAACCCTCTGCATCCGTGTGCGTCGGCGGTAGCGGTGAGTGGTCGGCGCCGGGCGGCACGGGGTACGGCTGCACGAAGCCCTTGTCGACGAGCGGCTGCATCGCGACGTGCTCGGGACGCGGCGTGGGCGTAATCGCTTCATGCGCAGGCGGCGCGACAGGATGCGGAGCCACAGGCGCTTCGGGTGCGTGGATGGGAGCAGGCGCCTCGGCATGCGCGAGCGGCTCTCCCGCAAGCGGTTGCGGCGTTACCTCCGGCCGCGGCAAAGGCACGGGCGGATGGTCTGGAGCGATACCGTACGGCAGCGGCTCGCCGTGGTGAAGCTGTCCCCACACCTCGGCAAGGTGTGCGTTTATATCCGCGTTCGTCGGCAGCTGCCCGTGATTCGCAAGCTCGTACTGCATGAGGTACTGCGACTCCTCGTGCTCACGCCAATTGATGTAGTCGCGGTAGGACTGAGACTCGTGCGTAACCGCGTGGTGCGCCGGATGGTGCTCCGCGACGTGCGGCGCTGTGGGACCGTGCGCGACCACCGCGCTGTGGCCGCCCGCAGGTACATTCGGTACTACAGTGCCGCCATGCTGTGCCCCCCCGACCGCGCCGCCCTCCTGTGCGCCACCCGCAGGCGGATTACCGGGCGCCGGCGCATGCGCCTCGGGATGCGTGGGTTCGACGTGCGGCGCGCCATGCAGGACCGCTCCGGCGACATGCTCGACGCCATAGAGCGCAGCGCTCGTGCCGAATGCATAGGTCAGCATGAGCGCGTTCAGGTAACTCTTGCGCTCGCCCTCAGACATCTTTACATATGCACTCTCCGCGTTCGTTGCGGCTTCTTTTTCCAGTCGCTCGCGCTCGCTGAGGGAAAGCGCCTTGCCCGCGACCAGGCGTTGCGTATAGAGCGCGCCCATGAGCGTGCCCGAGAGAGCGCCGCCCGATGCGACTGCGCCGCCTAGCAGCGCAAAAGTGGTTAGGACTTTGTAGCGCGGCGGTAATTTCTGGTACGCGGTGCCTATGCCCCGCCAGGCGTCGCCAACCATGTGCCCAAGCATTCCGGTGAGCGTCCGTTCCTCCTGGGATAAGAAGATGAGGTACATGCCGAAACTCTCAACTCCCCTCTTCGTTCCACTACGGATGGCCCGAACTGTCTCTGCTGGATTCGCGATAGCCTTGCCCGCGTAGTCAAGAAGCGCGCCAACATCCATCGCGAGGTGCCCTACACCACTCAGTGCAGCCCCGGTCGTCTTGAGCGGATGTCGCACCGCTGAACCGAGTGCGCGGCCGACCGTCGCAAACGCCGCGCCGGAACCCTTTCCAAACGCTTTAGTCAACTTCCACAGTTTGCTGTCTAGCTCGCCATTCCGGCGCGCCATGTACGCGTTGTACTTTTCAAATTGCACGGCTGCTTCGCCCACAGCCTTCGCCGCCGCAGCTTCGCTTTTCGAGCCGCCCTGCGGCATGAGAGTGCCCTTCTCATCGCGTGCCATGTTGCGCGCGATGTCGAGTCGGTCGCGCATGGTCATGCCCGGTCCTGCGCCCTTGTCCGCTGCGATTCCCGCGGCGAGCGAGCCCTTGTACTCTTCGACCGTATCGCGCAGTGTCTTCCTCGCCTCGGCGGGCGTGAGGTCAGCCGGAGAAGTCGGTTTTGCTGCGGCCGCATCCTGAGCACCCTCTTCGGGCGACTTCGCGCCCGTCCACGCGGACGAGTCGATTACCGCAGGGCCGTTCACGGCGGTATCGCGCCCCTGCGCCGCTTTTGCCGCGTGCTTGGCTTTCTTCTCGGCGTGCTCCTCTGCACGCTTCCCGTTATTCTGCGCCTCCTCGGCTCTCCGCCCTGCTTCGAGCTCCGCCTGCCTTGCAGCAGCTTCGGCGGCGGCAGCTTCCTCTCGCTCGACTCCTTCGTCCACGACCTTCTCGACCGTCTTCTGCGGGCCGACGGGCACGAGACTCTCGGAGCCGTCGGCGGCGGTATGGATTTCGTATGCGCCCTCGGGCGGTCGCTTGTCGTCCGCCTTAGGAGGAGGCCAGTTCGATGGTGCGCCAGGTTCAGCCATATCAGCGAGTGAGGTAACGCTCTCGAATCATGTTCTCAACGTTAGCACGGTCACGCCCATAGGTGAGCGCCGACAACTGAATAAGGTCCGCCACCTGGTCCCCATTCAGAGGCGGCAGGTCCGGCGTGCGCATATCGAAGGGCTTCTGCGGAACGCCGTTCGCGAGCAGCTTTACGTAGGCATTCCGGTTCTCAATATTCACGAAATCGAGCGCCTCAAAGGTGGGCGCGAACTGCTTCGCGAAGAATTCCGCGTCTTCTTCGCCCACGCGGAAGACTGCCATATTGCCGACGTTGCCGAAGACCGCGGTGCGAATCTTCTCGTCGAGCTGGCCGAGGAACTGGTGCGCGACCGAAAGCGAGAGCTTGTACTTGCGCGCTTCCGAGAGGATGCCGGGAATCGAATCGGTCGTGACGTTCTGGAACTCGTCGATGTAGAGGTAGAACGGCGGGAAGGCCTTGCCCGGAGAATCGGCGCGCGCGAGCGCGGCCATAAAGAGCTTCCCCACGATGATGAGGCCCAAGAGGTTCGCGTTCTTTTCGCCGAGGCGACCCTTCGAGAGGTTCACGAGGAGAATCTTCTTCGAGTCCATCACGTCACGGAAATTGAACGAGGAGTGCTGCTGGCCGACGATGGGGCGCGTGAAGTCGTTCGCGGTGAAGTCGTCGAACTTGTTCGTGATGTACGGAACGATGTTCTCGAGGGATGCTTCCCCGCCCGCCTTCGTCGCGATTTCCGTCCAGAACTGATTCACCACGGGATTCATGGAGCGTGAGAGCTTCAAGCGGCGGAATTCAGCGTTCGAGAGCACGCGCACTATGTCGAGGATGGTCGAGCCAGAGGACGGATCCTCCATGACGAGCTGCGTTGCGTTACGGAAATACTGCTCGAATGCCGGGCCCATGGACTCCGGCACGTCCCCGTAGAGGCGCTTGAATATCATGAGGAGCTCGTTCACGATGAACGTCTTCTGCTCGGGACGCGCCGCGTCGTACTCGAGGAAGTTCAAACCGAACGGGCGCGCGACATCCGCCGGATCGAAGTAGATGACATCGTCGTAGCGCTCGGGCGGAATCGCGGCAACGATGTCGAGGATGTCGGACCCGTGCGGGTCGATGAAGCAGCAGCCCTCGCCGTTCCGGATGTCCTGGATGATGAGATTCTTCAGGCAGCCGGTCTTACCGGTACCGGTCTGGCCGATGACGTAGAGGTGGCGCAAGCGGTCCTCGGGCGTGAGCCGCACCTCCGCAGTCGCGCCGCGGTACGAGTTCAGGCCGAGGAGCGCGCCGGTTTTCGGCAGGGCCGCGGGCGCGGGAGCGTGGGTGAAGCGCGACTGCGCGAGGTGCGGCGAGCTCTCGATGCCCGACGGCGGGAAGTGGAAGATGGTCGTGAGCTCGCGCAGGGAGAGCTGCATGGCGTCGGCGTCCGGCAGCCGGAACGAGAACGACTCGAGCACCGCGCTCGCCTTCTTGCCCGCAGCGGTCACAAACTCGAGCCGGTTCCCCTGCGTGTTCGCGAACTGGTTGAACGCCGCCTCGAGCTCCCCGAGCACCTGGGTCGCGCGCCCGGGGTCCTCGCTCGCGACCGCGAGGCGGATGGTAGTACCGACGACCGTCGCAGCTACCTTGCGCTCGACCTGTTCGATGGTCGACTTGTTCGCCTCGATCTGGCGCGTCTCGGCCTGCTTCGCCTTCTCCTCGTCCTTCGGCTTACTCGTGAAGAACGCGCGGCCGAGCTCGCGCGCGAGCTCGCCCGCCATGGTTTCGGGGGTGCGCAGCGCAGCGTCGCGCTTCTCGCCCTTCCGGAGCGCGTGGAGAATCTTGCCGTAGTGCTTCACGTGACGCTCGCCGCGCGGCTCGACGATTATCTGTATGGCTGCGCCCTCGCCCACATGCTCTATTTTCGCGAAGGCGTTCGTGAGCGCGTTCAACGGGTCGTAGTCGAACTCCGTGTAGTCCTTTAGGGGGAGCGCCGGATTGGTCGCGAGCTTCGCGGTCGCGGACACCGCGGTCGCGCGCTCGCTGAAGACGTTGTAGTCGGCTGGCTGAACGACGAGGTGCGCGTCTGGGAACACGGCGAGGAGCTGCTTCTCGAAGAGGTCGCGCTTGCCGTTCGGCACCGCCGCATAGAACTTGAGCTCGGCGCTCTCGGCAGGCACCGCGAGCTCGAGCGCGAAGTAGTTCGGCTCGCCCGGGTTCGCATGCTCGACCGCGAGGAGGCCCGCATAGAACTGCTCCATCGACGAAATGAGCTCCTTGAGCGTCTTCTCGCGCGCGCCCGCTTCGGGTGCGTGCGGCTCCGGGAGGAGCACCTCGTAGAGCGTCATCCGGAGCGCACGGAACCGCGGCGCCTTCTCGTCGATGCCGACCGCGGGCAGCCCCGAAGCGATGTAGCGGACGAGGAAACGGTGGAAGTCATCCATGAGCCCCGCGTCCCCCGCTTGTTCGGCGACCGCAAGTGCGTTCTTCACGCCCTTCGTCTCGAGGAGGTTCGCGAGGTTCTGTATGGCGCTCTCACGGCCTCCGAGCGCGAGCTCGCGGAGAAGTTCTCCGGCACGGTCGCTCACGGCCGCGCCCGGGAGCGCATACTCGCGCGCGAGCACGTCGTAGGCGGGCGCCGCGCGATGTGCATCGAGTCGCTCATGCACGAGCGTGGCGCGTTCGTCCGCGCGCGGCGCCTCGCCGCGCGCGGCAGCAAGTTCGGCTTCCTTGCGTGCGATTTCCGCACGCAGGTATGCGAGCTCCTCCTCCGGAGACGAGAGTTTCGGCGCGCCTTCCATTACCTAGTAATAGTAACAGGTGCGCGCGCGAGCCTAGCGGGAAATCCCCGACACGCGCCGCGTAGCGGCGCGCATTCTCGTCGCTCCTGCTACACTTGCCACACATGCTGAACTTTCTCATGGCCTGCGTGCACCTCGACCCGCTCGCCATCGTGCGTGCGGGCGGCTACCTCGGCGTCGCGGTCCTCATCTTCGCCGAAAGCGGACTCCTCGTCGGCATCTTCCTGCCCGGCGACTCGCTCCTCTTCGCTGCCGGCCTTCTCGCCGGCACCGGCTTCTTCGAGTTCGGCGCGCTCGCGACTTTGGTCGCCATCGCCGCCATCCTCGGCGATACCGTCGGCTACTGGTTCGGCAAGAGCGTAGGCGCGAACTTCTTCACGAAGGAGGATTCCCGCTTCTTCAAGCGCGCGTACGTGACCCGCACGCGCGCGTTCTACAAGCGGTACGGTGGTCGCGCGGTCATCCTCGCGCGCTTCGTCCCCACCGTCCGCACAATGGCGCCTATCCTCGCCGGCATCGGGACCATGCCGTACGGCCGCTTCGTCTCCTACAACGCGCTCGGCGCCATCCTCTGGGGCGTCGGCGTGACCGCCCTCGGCTATTTCCTCGGCGCCATCGTCCCGGGCAGCGAGAGCTACGTCCTCCCGCTCTCCCTCGGCATCGTCGTGCTCTCCTTCCTCCCCATCTTCTGGAACGTCGCGCGCGGCAAGAAGGCGCTCTAGAGCCCGAGCGCGTTGAGCGTATTCACGGTGTTCTGGAGCGTGCCGGCGTTCACGGTGGGATTACCCGTCGCAGCGTTCAAAGGGTTTACGTAATTATTCATGAAGGACGGCAAGACGAGCGCGATCCCGATGAGTGGCAGCACGAAGAGCGCGACTGTGACGATACCGGTCCAGAAGAGATACCGCTCGGCGCGGTGCGCGGCCTTGTATGCCGCGTCAACCTTCGCCTCTATCTCGTCGAGCTTCGCGCGCAGTTCTGCATCCATGTAGGTTCAGTGTAGCACCAAGACCGCCAGCGTTTCGGGTGCAAGGCGCGGGATGCGAGTGAACGGAGACGTACATGGACGTACGGCGAAGTGAGCGAACGGGACCCGCAACGCCGCAATCGGGACGCTGGCGGTCTTGGCTATGCGCGAGACCAGATGCTGAACACCCAGTTGATGATAGCCAGCACGATAGCAAAGAGCACCGCATGCCAGAATCCGGCAATCATGAATCCAGGCACGAGGTACGCGGCCACGAGAACGAGGCAGGCGTTTATAACTATGGAGAAGAGTCCCAGGGTAAGAATGTTCAGCGGCAGCGTGAGCAGGTAGATGACCGGGCGGATGAAGAGGTTCAGCGCGCCGAGCACGACTGCGGCAATGACCGCGCCCATGAGCGTGACCGCGGTACCCGGCACGAGGTACGCCGTCACCACTATCGCAAGCGTCGCAATGAGCCAATGGATGATGAGTTTCATAGATGAAAGTATAGCATCGTGCTCGCCGAGCAGATGGTATCGCGGAGTAATTGACGCATGCATATAATTGATATATAATGTCATAAGTCGCACAAATCATGGAGGTGAATGTGCAGATGCAGAAAGACACTGGTTTGAAGCTCTTTGCCGAAAGCGCCGCTCAGGAGGCTATCGCTGGCGACTGGAACGCAGCCTACGCGAATATCGAAGTTCTCGCCTGCGAGGTCGTGTCAGTGACTCGCTACGGCTCTGCTGCGGACATGCAGACGGCATATGAACACGTTGAGCGCGCATACACCGCCATCGTGACCCACAATGGTCCCGACAACGCAAAAATGTACCGCGTCGAAGTGGGCATGCTGGCCGGCCTCATGGTACTCCTACACTGCGCCACCACTAGACGTTTCGACGCAGAGGTCGGCGAACATGTCTCGAAGAGCGAGGAGGGGAAGAAGATCCTCTCCGCGCTCACTGGCCAGCCGCTCGGACTGACCGGCAACCAGCTTGCAGATAAGACCGGTATTGATGAGGGCGACCTCTCAAGGATCTGGCTGCCGAAGCTGCGTCAAGGCGGACTCGTCGGAACAGAGCGCATCGGGCGTACCACCATCAACACCCTTTTCAGCGAAATCGGTCGCTGAACCAATGCTCCCGTTCTCACGCAAGTGAGGGCGGGAGCGAGTCTTTATCCCTTGTGTTACGCCGCGAGGTGCACTACCGCGTACAGCACAAGCGCGCCGAGGAGCGTCATGCAGGTGGTGAGGATGCGCGGGTGGCGGTGGTGGCTCTCCGGGATGAGGTCGCTTGCCGAGAGGTAGAGGAAGGTGCCCACGAACACGGCGAGCACGAGGCCGATTACCGAGGACGGGATGACGACGAGAAGCGTCAGCGCGGCGCCCGCTACCGGCGCGAGCGCATCCACGAAGAGCCAGCGCATCGCCTGCTTCCAATCGTCGCTATTGCGCAGCACGAGATTCACGGTATTGATACCATCCGAAAAATCGTGCGTAAGGACCGCTGCGGTCACGACCGCGCCGACGGCGACCGAAGCCTGGAAGCCGACGCCGATCGCGACGCCGTCGAGGAAACTGTGCAGGGAGAGCGTCAGCGCGCCCATGGCGCCCCGTTGAGCATGCGCATGCTCCACGTGCGACTCGTCGTCATGCGTGTGCAAGAGGATGAGCCGGTCGAGCACCAGGTAGCCGAAGAACCCGAGCGCAATGAAAAGCGCGACGGTTGCTGCTGCGTGCTGTTGCGTGCCGAGACTGATGGCTTCCGGCAAGAGATCGAAGAGCGCGACGCCTGCGACCGCTCCTGCGGAAAAGCCGAGGATGAGGTGCAGGTGGTCGCGGAACTTGAGCGCGAAGGAGCCGCCCACGAGTGTGGCGAGGAACGCGCCGAGCGCGAAGAGGAGGACCTGCATGGGCGCATGATAGCAGACGCGGCGCCGGAGGCGCCGCGTCACTGTCCGCCCGAGACGGATTACTTCGCGAGCTCGGCGTCTATCGCCTGCTGGAAAGCGCTGTACGGCTCTGCGCCCGAGATGAGCTGCGTGCCGATTATGAACGACGGCGTCGCGTTCACGCCGTTACTCGTGCCTTCGTTCTTGTCCGCGTTGATCGCGGCGTCGTAGCTGGCCTGATTCGAAGCGACCGCGGCCTGCACCTTGTTCGCATCGATGCCGCTCACACTCTTCGTCACCTTCATGAGCCACGCGACATTGGCGGTAGCGGAGAGGCTGTTCTCCTGCGGCTGGTCGCTATAGAGCGCGCTGCGCCACGCGAAGTACTGCGACGGGTAGAGCTGCCAGATCGCGCGCGCGTACTCGGCGTCCACCATCGAATCCGGGCCGAGGAACGGGAAGTCCATGAACACCACCTTCACCTTCCCCGCGTTCACGTAGTTCTGCACGATCTGCGGCAAGGTCTGCACCTCGAACATCTTGCAGAACGGGCACTGATAGTCGCTCCACTCGATGAGCGTCACGGGCGCGTTCGGGTCGCCGATGTACGGGCTGTTGTTGGTATTGATATTCTTCGCGTCGACAGACGGCGCGGCCGCGGTCCCGCCCGTGCCCGAGGGGCCCGCAGGATGCTGGCCGTTCCAGACGACCGCGCCGGCGATGAGGATGCCGGCCACGATGACGGAGCCCGCGAGGAACATGGTGCTATTGGTATTCATATGGGCGTCATGATACCACGCCGCTCCGCAGCGCAACGCACGGTTGAAACGTCTCGCATCCTGCCGTACGTTATAGCGTTAGAGGTGCTCCGCTCCGGAGTACGCAATGGGAGGCCCCGATGACAGGCATAAATGAACGGATTATCGCGCTCCGGACCGATGCGAGCCCGAGCGCAGAGGTGTTAACTCCGTTGCTCCCGAAGGCTGTGCGCGTGCTGAAGCAGACGAGCGATTCCGAGTCGATCCGCCTGTTCTCCGCGATTGCGGACTACGCGCACCGGCTCGGCATTCCCTCGGCACGCCTGCCGGGGAAACTCACGCACGGGAACGGGTACTCGGACCAGTTCTTGCGGTGGAGCGAATTCCCTCCGGGCGGCGACCGCAGCTTGTATCCGTCTCGCGAGGAGATGGCTGCGGTATGCACATGGCTCGCCGAGTTCTTTGTTCCGAAGACGTTGTGCGCCTAGGAGCTGCAGTCGCAGCTCGCGCGGTCCCTCTCGAGGGACCGCGTTTGCTATACTAGGGCTATGACCTTCCGTGAACAGGTGTACGGCACGGTCGCGCGCATCCCGCGCGGCAAGGTCGCGACGTACGGCCAGGTAGCGCGACTCGCGGGCCGCCCTCGGGCGGCCCGCGCGGTCGGCTTTTTCATGCGCACGAACACCGACACGAAGCGCGTCCCGTGCCACCGCGTCGTGGGCGCTACGGGCGCCCTGGTCGGCTACGCGTTCGACGGCGTGTCCGCGAAGCGCAGGAAGCTTGTCGACGAAGGCGTTTCGATCGACGGCATGCGCGTGAATCTCGCGACCTCGCTTTGGGACGCGTAGCGTACGCTTACTGGTACTGAATGTAGATAGGCGCGGGCGTTAAGGAAAGCACCTGCTGCATGGAGAGCATGCCGGTCGAGGGCGGCTTCAAGTCCGCGTGGTAGAAGAGCTTCAGGCCGGTGAACTGCACGGGGTACGGCGCAATGACATGCGTATACGTACCGATCTTCTTCGCCTGCGAGCCCCAGCCGTCCATGTCCATCACGACCTCGACCTCGGGGAGCGGATGGATGTTCTCGGTGTTCGTGAGCATGTCGTACGTGAAGCGGTGCACGACGAGCACCTTCGGCGGCAGCTTATTCTCCCGCACGATGTTCGCGAGGAAGCTCGCCGCGTAGTTCACGTCCGCCGCGTCGAACGTGCCGATGACCGTGCCAGGCGGATTCCCGTACTTCATCGAGAACTCCGGGTCGATGGCGAGCTCCACATTCGGAAGCGCGAGCCACTTCGAGAGCTCCGGTAATTCAGCTTGGAGCGTCGACTTCCCCACCTGCACGTCGAGGATGAGGAGTCCGTGGAGCGTATTCGCCATGCCGAGCGCCTTCTCGATCTGGTCGTCCGGCATCTGCGCGCGGTACAGACCGCTCGCGCCCGGCTGGCCCTGCGCGACGACCGCGATGTACTGGATTGCCGGAATCGTGGGCGTCGTAGGGTCAGCCGCCGCCCAGGCCGCCGTCGTCGAGGCGAGCCTTGCGAGAACCTCGTCCTCGGGATACTCGCCGAGCACGCCCATCTTTGTCGAGTAGAAGTTGCCGTAATAGGCGACGATGCGATTGAACGGCAGGACGGCGCCGCCCTGCGGGTACACCGTGCCGTGCGGCCACAGCTTCCCGGCAATGGAGACGCTCGACGTCGCGGTTGAGCTCGGGGCCGGCGGGAGCGCCGGGGTCGTAGACGCGGCGCGCGTCGTACTCGCGGCGGTCGCCGACGCTAGCGGCGCGACGTAGTGCGCGAGCGCGAGCATCCGCGCGTTGTACGCGGCGATGTCGAGCGGGAGCGGCCAGGTGGGCACGGGCGGCGTCTCCGCGTCCGCACGCAGGTACTCGATTGGCGCTAGCGGAAAGAACCAGAGCGCGTAGACGGCCGCGAGCGCCGCGAGTCCCCCACAGAGCGCGATGATGACCGGCCGACGCGAACCGGCCCCGCGCTTCGCGCCAGCGTCATTCCGTGCGTCTCGGTCCATATGGCACGCATTGTAGCCGACCGCCGCGATTCGCGCGAAGCATTGCGCCCCCGCGCCTTGGGCGTACTATCGAACCTATGGAGTCTCGTATGCGCTACGTTCTCCTCATCGTCGCCGTGCTCACGGTGGTCGGCAGCCTCTTCTGGCTCTCGCGGGGAACGGCGCACGCACCCGCGGGCACATCCGCAGGTGCGACCGAAACCGCGAGCGCCGCTGCGGCGCTCGCGACGACCTCGCCACCCCTCTTCGACTACATCGAGCTCGCCGATAGCTGCAACATCCACTATGCAGGTTCGCCCTGCGTGCTCGCGCGCTCGGCGCCCACTACAACTGCGCCGGTCGTCGGGCAGCTGCGTACCGGCATCGTGCTCCAGGTCGCGGCGACCACGACCGAGGCGGACGGCCGCGCGTGGTACCACGTGCTCTTCGATACGCCCATGCTCTATCCCGAGCGGGTGACGAGCCCGTGGTACGTCGCGGCCGACCTCGTCTCGCCGTTCACGGACCCCGGCCTCGAGGAGCTTCCGGCGGGCCACTGGACGCCTGCCACGCTCGGCACGACGACGGCGCCCACCGACAAGCGCATCGTCGTCGACCGCGCGAAGGAGATGCTCTACGCATACGAGGGTTCAACGCTTTTCATACAATCGCCCGTGTCGACCGGACTCGACCTCACGCCAACACCGCTCGGTTCGTTCATCGTGTACCGCAAGTCGCCAACGAGTTACATGCAGGGTCCGCTGCCCGGGATTAGCGACCAGTACTACGACCTCCCTGGCGTGCCATGGGACCTGTACTTCACGCTCGAAGGCGGCGCCATCCATGGCGCGTACTGGCACAACGCGTTCGGGCAGGAGTGGTCGCACGGCTGTGTGAACCTCCCGCTCGACACGGCAAAGAAGCTCTACTACTGGGCCCCCTTGGGCACGCCTGTCTCGGTCATTGACTAGCGGTGGCGCTCGCGTAACGCGGCTGCTACAGTGCGCCCGGGTGGACACTGACAGGAAGGAGGAACCCATGTCCCTGACCACCGCTATTAGTTCGCAGCTCAAGCACCTCGCTTCACATGACCTTGACCTGGACGAACGGCGAGGCACACAGCTGCAAGTCGTTTCGAGCCTCGGGACTGCCCTGCATGATCTGCAGCGGAAGAACCCACGAGCGTTCGATCTGCTCGT
>JAKAMK010000015.1 GCA_021812925.1 bacterium
ATCTCAGGACGTGACGACCGACGTCTCGGGCGCGACCGCGTCATTCCTCGGCATCGGCAACATCACCGTGCAGAGCGCGGGCGCCGTCGACGAGTTCCACATGAACGGCATTCCGCGTCCGGAAGAGATGCGCGACATCATCATGAAGTACGTCTCGTCGTACGTGAACCAGCCATCGCAGAATTCGGGCGTGTAGCGGCACGGAGCACCAGAATTGCTGCGTACCACTTAGATGCGGGAGGCGGAAACGTTTTTGAGTACGGAATATTCGCCTGCTGGCGAATTTCCTCCTGCTCGGCTTCGCCAGCGCCTGTTGGCGCTTTACTGCATCGCCTGCGCAGAGCCTCAAAAACGCTTTCGCCTCCCGCTCGCAGGCGATTCCGATAGGCGCATCCCTCTGCTAAAATGGGCGTCATGAGCGAAAAGCTGTCTACGGAGCCATACAAGGGCGTGCGCGATTTCTACCCCGCCGACTGGGCACAGATGGAGGCCATGTTCGCGCAGCTCCGGAAGACGCTCACGCTCGCCGGCTACGAAGAGTACCAGGCCTCGCCCATGGAGCGCGCCGAACTGTACGAGGCGAAGACCTCCGAGGAGATAGTCTCTGAGCAGACGTACACCTTCACCGACCGCGGAGACCGGCGCGTAACGCTGCGCCCCGAGATGACGCCGACCCTTGCCCGCATGGTGGCCGCGAAGCGCCGCGAGCTCCCCTTCCCTCTGCGCTGGTTCTCGATCGGCAACCGCTTCCGCTACGAGCGTCCGCAGAAGGGGCGCCTCCGCGAGTTCTACCAGTGCGACATCGACCTGCTCGGCCTGCCTGAGGGCGAAGCGGACCTCGAGATACTCTCGCTTGTCGCGCGCATCCTCGCGGACTTCAACGCGGAACCGAGCGATTTCGTCATCCGCGTGAATTCGCGCCCGCTCCTGAATGCCGCCTGCGAAGCGGCGGGACTTTCCGCAGACGGCGTCCGGCAGTACCTCCGTCTCCTCGATAAGAAAGACAAGATGACGCCCGAGGATTTCGCGACCGCTTCGAGCGCGATCACGAGTAAGGACCCGCTTGCCCTTATCGAGAACGCGAGCGAGGCACCCGCGGTCGCCGCGGAAAAGAAGAAGCTTCTCGACCGCCTTGCGGCGCTCGCCCTGCGCGGCATCCAAAACGCCGTGTTCGATCCCACGATCACCCGCGGCTTCGACTACTACACCGGCATGGTGTTCGAGGTGTACGATACGAATCCCGAGAATCCACGCGCGCTCTTTGGCGGCGGCAGGTACGACCGGCTCGTCGCGCTCTTTGGCGGAGACCCGGTGCCCGCGGTCGGCTTCGCCCTAGGCGACGTCACCCTCGCTGACTTCATCCTGACCCACGACCTTCCGCTCGACACGCTCGCGCGGCGCCCCCAGCTTTATCTCGGTACGCCGTCCCCATCGGACATAGCACCCGCACAGGCGCTCGCCGCACGGCTCCGCGCGCAGGGCACGCGGGTGTTCGTGAACCTCACGGAAAAGGGTCTCGGCGACCAGGTGAAGGACGCGGTGAAGCGCAGCATCCCCTACTTCGCCGCCTATGGCGCAGACGAGATCGCGAATAATTCGATGCGCGTGAAGACGCTCGCAACCGGCGAGGAAACCGGTCTCGCGCTCGAGGCGCTCCCTAATTTCGTGAGGTAGGATGCGGTATCTCGTTTTCGATATCGAGAGCATCGCGAAGTCTGGATTCAACGTCCGCGGACGCGTCGATGTCGCCGAGCAGGAGCTCACCCTGGTCGCGGTCTACGACTCGGGAACGGATGCGTACACGTCGTACACGAAAGAGGAGCTCCCGCAGCTGTGGCCGCTCATCGAACGCACGGACCTCCTCATCGGCTTCAACTCCGACAATTTCGATATCCCGCTCCTGAATCGCTACTACCCGGGCGACCTCGCGCACATCCGTTCGCTCGACCTCCTCGCCGAGGTCTACGCCGTGCTTGGCCGACGCATCCGGCTCCAGTCGCTCGCCGAGGCGACGCTCGGCAAAGGCAAGAAGGGCGATGGCTTGAAGGCGCAGGAGTGGTGGGCGGAGGGCAAGGTCGAGAAGGTGCGCGAGTACTGCATCGAGGACGTGCGCATCACGAAAGAGCTTTTCGACTACGCGCGCAAGAACGGCGTACTGAAATACAAGGACCTGCGCGAGAAGCGCGACGTGAAGCTCGACACGAGCCACTGGCTCGCGGAATCCGAGAACGGCTCCCCCTCGATCACGCACGCACTACAGCTGTAGAAATCATAAATCTCAAATTGCAAGAACCAAAAAGAAGCAGGGTCGAGCCTGCTTCGGCACTTCGGATTCGGTATCTAGTACTTGCATTCTGGTATTCTGTCTACATGAAGCCCTCTTTCACCATCCCAATCGCCATCGTGCTCGGCGGCGCTATCGTCGCAGGCGCGGTCTATTTCTCGATGACCGCGGGCGAGCCGTCAACCTCGTCGGGATCCGGGAATCCCGCACTCGTGCGCCCGGTCGGTCCCGATGACCACATCCTCGGGAACCCGGCCGCGCCCGTGAAGATCGTCGAGTACGCGGACTTCGATTGCTCGTACTGCAAGGGATTCGATACGACGCTGCACCAGATCGTCGCGAACGAAGGCGCGAAGGGCCAGGTGGCGTGGGTGTACCGCGAGTTCCCGCTCACCGAGCTCCACCCGGACGCGTTCGCGCTCGCCGAGGCCGCGGAGTGTGCGAACGTCGCGGGCGGCAACGACGCTTTCTGGCGCTACGCGGACCTTCTCTTCCAGAACCAACCGGTCAGCCCGTCCGACGCAGGCGCGATTGCCGCGCAAGCAGGCGTGCCAGGCGACGCCTTTACCGCCTGCATGACGGACGCGTCCTCGACGGTGGCCGCGCGCATCACCGCCGATCGGCAGAACGCGATGGACGCGGGTGCGCGCGGCACGCCCTACGCGCTCATCCTCGCTCCGAACCGAGCACCGGTCGTCATAGACGGCGCGCAGCCGTACGACTCGGTGAAGCAGCTCATCGACGCAGCCCTTGCGAGCCTTTCGCAGTAGTCAGCCCTCAGGATTGACGAGCGAGAGGCGGTAGACGTCGAACGACGCGTCGCCCTCGAACATGTCGGACGGATTCGGCAGGTACGCGCGCTCGCGCGTGATTTCCGCGGTCGCGTCCGCGATGAGCCGGCGGAATACGGCGAACTCCCGTTCGAGCGACGAATACTCGAGCGTGTAACGGCGCAGCTGCGGAGAGCCGTCTGCGTTCCTCGTCTTCTTACACTCGTACACGATGAATTTCCGCACCGGCTTCCCATAGAGCTCTCGTGCCGTGTAGTAGTTGAAGAGCGCCTGGAGGATGAAGAGCGTCTTCTCGGGACCCTTGCTAAAGCTCGCGACGAACTTGTGGTCGACGACGTCCACCATGCCGGGCGCGCCCCGTGCCTCGACGATAAGGTCGGAGACCGCCTTCAAAGGGAGCGGGAACCCCTCGACCTCGACCACGCCCTTCACCTCCACCCCGAGCACGCGATGCCTCGGCGGCTTCGCGAGGTAGTAGCCGACCGCCTGGAGATATTCGCGCTCCATCGCGGTGCGCTTCGCGCGCCGCGCCTTCTTCGACTTCGCCTTCCCGAACTCTACCTCGAAGTCCGGTATCGCACGCACGTACTCGAGCCCGC
Organism: bacterium; assembly: GCA_021812925.1. The sequence continues at coordinate 3,675 of JAKAMK010000015.1, forward strand.
GTGCTATGGCGAGCTCCTTCGGAATGCCGCTGTAGAAATGCTCGAGCGCCTTGTGCCCAGCACTCCCCACGACCGACGCGGGCGTCCGCGGCGTGTCATACACCTCCTCGACATACCGCTTGTACCACGCGAGAGGGTTCCGCAGGAACGCCACGAGGGACGAGTGGCTCCAGTGCTCGATGGGCGGCTTTCTTGTTCTCTTTCTCGTTCCCCGCTTCCGGGTTACATGCTTCATGCGCATAGTATACGGCAGGTGCAAAAGCCTATAAAAGTGGTATACTAGGCCCTGGTTTCACCTCTCACCAATCTTAGGGGGAAGTATGCTTGTTCTTAGCAAGGAAGAGAGAGATCGCGTTCGCAGCCTACGCGCGTGTGGCGCTTTGCGTGACATTGATACCGGTGAAAACGGCATCAGCAAGACCGCAATCGTCGCATGCCCCGATGGGCACCAATTTAGCGAACTCTACGGAAAGCACATAAACCTCTGTGGCGGACCGCATCATCACGACGTGATGCACCATCCGATAGCATTGAACGGCGGCGGATTGCTCTTGAAGCAAGACTCGCCGATTCTACGTAATTCGGACGGAACCTATGCGCCGGATGGGGAGGTACTGCTCCGCCATCTCGGCATGACCGTGGAGCTAAAGCAGCCGGAGGCCATCATACTGTATGGCCACATCCCGTGCGGCATGGCTCGCCGGTGCGACCTGACGATAGACGAACAGGTCGGGTTGCTTATGGCCGGCAAGGCAAGAGTGCTCGAGTTCGCGAAGCAGTATGGCATAACGGATGTACGTGCATGGATGCACGTCGCTTATGGGAATAACCATCGGCGGACGTACCATGTCCACCGAAAAACCTGCGAACAGATCCTCGATTGAAACCGGACCCCGGCACGCATCGCGTCGCCGGGGTTCACGTATCTCCTAGAGGTCCGTGCCCGAGTAGGAGAGGCTGAGGCTCTTATTGCAGAGCGGGAAATCGGGGACGATGTTGCCCGGCCCGATTTCGCCGAACAGGGGCCAGTTCATGAATGACGGGTCGTTCACCGCGAGCCGGTCTATCTTCCCCTCTTTCGTAAGCCGTACGAAATCGATGATGCCGCCGCGGAAGCTCTCCGCCCACCCGAGCGCTTCGCCGTGCTTCTTCGCAAGCGGCGCACGCACGTCACCCTCCGGAAGCGCGTCGAGCACCTGCCGGATGAGCGCGAGGGATGCGAATACCTCGCGCGCCCGGACGCGAAAGCGCGCCGCGACGTCGCCCGCCGGCTCGGTTACGACCTCGGGTGCATGTGCCTCGTACGCCGCGTACGGATGATCGACGCGCCAGTCGGAGGCGATGCCCGAGGCGCGAACCGCGATGCCGCGCGCGCCGTACGCGCGCGCCGCGTCCGCGGAAAGCACGCCGGTAGTCTCGAACCGCTCCATGAGCCCGTCCGTCTCGTACGCGATGGCGAGGAGGTTCCGGAGCTCGCGCTCCGTCTTCGTAAGCTGCGCGCGGAGGCGCGTCTCGCCTTCTGTGTCGAGGTCGTGCGCGCCGCCGAGGACGATGGCGCCGCGCAGGTACCGGTGCCCGACGAGCTCCTCATGGAGCCGGCGGAGCTCCTCGAGCATGCGGAATCCCTGCGCCGCCATGAACGAGAAGCCCGTGCCGTTGCCGCCCATGTTGCCGATGTCGAACACGTGCGCGGCTATGCGCTCGAGTTCGTTCCAGACGACGCGGAGCGCGCGGCCGCGCTTCGGCACCGTCGTACCGGTCGCACGCTCGACCGCTTCCGCGTACGCGAGCGTGTGGCCGACCGCCATGTCGCCCGAGATGCGCTCCACGAACGGAAGCGCTTCTTCCGGCGTCTTCCCTTCAACGAGCTTCTCGACACCCTTGTGCGTAAAGAAGAGCTTCCCTTCAAGGGTAAGGATGCGCTCGCCGCGGACATTGAAGCGGAAGTGCCCCGGCTCGATTATGCCCGCATGAATGGGACCGACCGGAATCTCGTAGACACCCTGCCCCTCGACCGCATGCATGGGGTACGCGACATCCGCCGTGGCGAGCTTCGCGTCCCACGCGAAATCCTTCCGGAGCGGATGCGTGCCCTCCGGAATGTTCTCGTGGTGCATGAGGCGGCGAGGATCCGGGTGCCCCTCGGCGACGATGCCGAACTGGTCCATGATGAGCCGCTCGAACCAGTGCGCGGCCATGACCGTCTTCGTGAGGGACGGGTACGAAGGGTTCTCCGCCGGCAGCTCGGCGTAAAGCGTGAGAAATCCGTCGCCGGGCACGGAAAAGACCGCGTGCACCGCAAACCCCTTCTGGTGACCCCGCTCGTCGGTCGCGTACATGAGGGCGAGCGGTGCACCGTGACTGACGAGGGCGGTCGCGTGGTCGGCGAGCGACTCCGGTGCCGTGCGCGCTCGGCGCATGGCATCCACCGAGAGCCCGAGCATATTCGTGAGAGAATCGATAGTCATAGGTATCAGAGGATAGATGACGCGACCTGCGCCACGAGCGGGAATGCGGCCGCCGAGGCGAGCGCGAGGCCGAAGAGCGCGAGGAGCGCAGCGTGGAGCGCCATCGCGGTGTGCGCGCCGTTCCAGCGCTCAGCGTGCGGCGTTCCCTCCCGCGGCGCATCCGCGTGCGCGAAGAGGAACGGGAAGAACAGCTTCGCGAAGCCCGCGAACACGATGACGAGGGCGAGCGCTATGGGGAGGAACGCGAGCGGATGCGCCGAAAGCGCGAATGCCGCGAGAAGCGTCTCGCTTACGAATAGCGGCGAGGGCGGCAACGCGAGAAGCGCCAGAAGGCCGAGGAGGAAGAGGCCCGCGGTGTACGGAAGCACGCGCGCAACACCCTGCACCCGCTCGAACTTCGTGCTCCCATAGCTGAGGACGACGTTGCCCGCGCCGTAGAACAGCAGCGGCTTCGCGAGCGCGTGACCGACGACGTGGATGACCGCGATCAAGGCGCCCGGGGCGCCGAAGCCGAGCGCGAACGTCGCTATGCCCATGTGCTCGATGCTCGAGTACGCGAGGAGCCGCTTGTAGTCGGTCTGCACGAGCACGAAGAGCGCCGCGACGAGCGTCGTGAGCGCGCCGAACGCGATGAGGAGCATGCTCGTGAACCCGGAGTTGCCGAGCGCGATATCCGCGAGCGCCTTGTAGCGGATGATCGCGAAGAGTGCGGTCGAGAGCAGGATGCCCGAGAGCATGCCGGAGACCGGCGCCGGCGCGCTCGAGTGCGCGTCCGGGAGCCAGGCGTGCATCGGGACAAGCCCGACCTTCGTGCCGAAGCCGACGAGGATGAACGCGAACGCGAGCTTCATGAGTGCCGGCGAGAGCGAGACGCCGTGGAGGAGCGTGCTCAGGTCGAGGGCCGCGAAGCCCGTCGTCCCCCCCGCGGACGCCGTCGCGTAGGTGAGCATCACGCCCATGAGCCCGAGCGCGATGCCGGTCGAGCAGAGGATGAGGTACTTCCACGCCGCCTCAAGCGACCCGCGGCGGGCGTAGAACGCGACCAAGAGCGCGGTCGTGAGCGTCGTCGCCTCGAGCGCGACCCACATGATACCGAGATTGTTCGAGACGACGACCGAGAGCATCGCGAGCACGAAGAGCGCCGAGAGCGCCGCGTAGTGCTTCGCCTGCGACGCAGTCACCACACCCTCATGCGCTTCGGCCGAGAGGTACGGGATGCTCGCGAGCGCGGCGGTCCACCCGACGAACGCGATGAGCGCGACCATCGAGCCCGCGAGCGGGTCGAGGTACCACAGTCCGCCTACCGGGCCGGCCGGCGAAAGGAACGCGGTCGCGCCGACCCCAAGGGCGAGCATGAAGACCACGGTCGCACCGAGGAAGCCCGCGATAGCCGCGCCGCGCGCCGTACGCGCGAAGAACGGCGGGATGGCCGCAAGGAGTGCTGCACCGATGAGGAGCGTGATAAGCATGGAAAATCTATCCTATAAGTTCGCGTAGGTAATCGGTCGCGAGCGACGCGTGCTCGCGCTGTGCGCGTCGCGCGAACGCGATGAGGAGCAGGAGGAGCACCGAGAGGTCGAAGAGGACGCCGAGCTCGACGAAGAGCGGCATGCCGCCCGTGAGCGCGAGCCCGAGCGTGAACACGCCGTTCTCAACGACGAGGAATCCGAACCCGAGCCCCATCATGTCGGTGCGCGAGATGAGCATGAGGAACCCGATAAGGACGAGCGACACCGACGACGCGAGCGCGACGTACGGCGCCCCCGCAGTCGCCGCGAGCGTGCGCGCGACGATGCCTGCAAACGCGATCGCGAGGAGTGCCCCGAAGGAGAGCAGGGTCGGCTTCGCGTACGCGGCGAGCCGCTCGCTCGCACCGTGCGCGCGGACCGTGCGGACGAGCCAGCGCGGGATGAGTCCCGCCTTGAGGATGAAGACCGCTGCCGCGACAGCGTACGCGGCACTATCCGCATGCAGGACCGCGTACGCCGCGATCGCGAGCGCGAGGAGCGCCGCCTGCACCGCGTAGAGCGCAGCCAAGGACGCGAGGCGCATGCGACCCGCCATGAGGAATGCCGCGAGCACCATGCCGACCACGCACGCCTGTATCGTGAGGGTGAAGTCCATAGGGTTATAGGAAGAGCCGCATGAGCACGAACGCGAAGCCAGCGAGGGCGACGAAGTACGCGAGCGACAGGTACTCCTGCATGCGATAGAAACGCATCTTCACGATGACCGTCTCGGTGAACGCGATGAGGAGCGCACCGAGGAGGAAGCGCGCCGCGTACCAGGCGAGCGCGACGGCGAGAGCGGCGCCGTTCGTCGCGGCGAGTCCGAACGGGAGGATGAGCGCAAGGAGGAACTGCGTGAGCACGGCGAGCTTCACCGCGCTCGCGAACTCGAGGAGCGCGAGGTACGGACCCGAGTACTCGAGCACCATGGCCTCGTGCACCATGGTGAGCTCGAGGTGGGTCGCGGGATTGTCGACCGGGTAGCGTGCGTTCTCCGACAGCGAGACGAGGAAGAGCGCGACGAGAGAGAACGCGAGCGGGAAGACGCCCTCTTGCCATGGCATGCTCGCGCCCCGCGCGAGCATGCCATCGAGGCTCCAGGAACCCGCGGCGACCGCGAGCGTCGCGAGGCTCACGTAGAGCGCGGGCTCGACGAGGGCGGCAAGCGTCATCTCGCGGGAGGCGCCCATGTTCCCGAAGGTGCTCGCCGTATCCATGCCGCCCATGACGAGCCACGCCGAGCCGAGCGCGAGGAGTCCGCCTATGAAGAACAGGTTCGCGAGCGGGTCCGGCACGAGCCCGTAGCCGAACGTCGGGATAGAAAACGCGAGCACGACCGCGATACCCGAGACGACGAACGGCACGGCGCGGAACACCCACGAGCTGTAGCGGGTCACCGTCATGCCCTTCCGGAAGAGCGCCGCGAACGATACGTACGGCAGCCACGGCGCGGCGCCACGGCGGTTCTGGAAGCGCGCCTTCATGAATCGCACGAGGCCGAGGAACAAGGGCGCCGTGAGAAGCGCGACAAGGCCCTGGAGGATGAAAAGTGCCGTGGTCATAGCGCGATGATGATGGTGACGACGAGCGCCACGAATACGAGGAGCAGGTAGAACTGCACCGAGCCGTTCTGCAGCCGACGCGCGAACTGCGAGAGGCCGACGAACGCCTTCCCTACCGGCTCATACACGGAACGCTCCCAGAACGAGCCGGTCGCCCAGGTGAGGTGCCGGCGCGCGATCCACGGGTTCGTGGCGACCACCGGTTCCGCGACGAGCTCCTTCTGCGCGAGCACGATGGAACGGAAGAAGAACCGGATAGGCGCGACGAAGCCGGTCGCCGTGTACTGCATGCGCGGCGAGAGCGGCGTCCCGCAGTCCCACGTATCGGTCACGCGGATGGCACGGCGCGGCGAGAGCCGCGCGTACGCGAAGGCGACGGCAGCAAAAGCGAGCGCGAGCGCGCCGAAGACGACGAGCGGGTCGAGCGACGCGCCCGGTACGATGACCGCGCCGAGCCCCTCCCTGAAGGTCGGGAGGCCGACGATGCGGGAGAAGAACGGGAACGCGTAGAGACCCGAGAGGGCGACGAGCGCCGCGGCGACCATGGGCGGCAGGGTGAGCGTCTTCGGGAGCGGTGCCACGTGCTCGGCGCGCTGCGAACGCGCGCGACCGAGGAACGCGACACTGAAGAGCTTCACGAACGCGAAGGGCGCGAGACCGCCGACGAGCGCCACGACGCCGAGCACGAGTGCGGCAATGAACGCGATCGAGGGCGCCGGGGCCGAGAATGCGAGCGCGAGCGACTGCAAGAGGAGCCACTCGCCGAAGAACGTGCCCGTGGGCGGCAGCGCGGCAGCCGAGAGCGCGAGCACGAGGAAAACTCCCGAGAACACGGGCCACGCCCGCGCGAGGCCGCCGAGCGCGTCGAGCTCGCGCGTGTGCGTCTCCGCGACCACAGCGCCGGTCGCCATGAAGAGGCCGGACTTGAAGAGCGCGTGGTTGAGGGTATGGAGCGCGACGAATCCGGTCACCGCCGCGCGGAGTGCGTCGAGGAGCGCCGAGGGCGGGAACGCGCTCATCGCCATGAGGAGGCCGACGCCCGTGAAGAGGAGCCCCATGTTCTCGATGCTGCTCCACGCGAGCATGCGCTTCGCGTCGTTCTCGACGACCGCGTGGAGCACGCCGAAGAACGCGGAGAGGAGCCCGAGGAGGATGACGAGCGCCGCCCAGGAGAGCGGGAGCGTTGGGAAGAGCCCGAGCGTGAGGACGAAACCGTAGAGCGCGACCTTCAGCATGACGCCCGAAAGGAGCGCAGAAGAGGAGCTCGGCGCCATGGGATGCGCGTACGGCAGCCACTGGTGCAAAGGCACGAGACCCGCCTTCGAGCCGAAGCCTGCGAAGAGGAGGAGGAACGCAGACACGGCAGCGAGCGGCGAGAGGTGCGCCGCAGCGCCCGCGATGAGCGCCCACGGGAGGAAGAGATTCCCTGCCGCAAGCAGCATGAATCCGGCGAGGAGTGACACGAACCCTATCTGCGCCATGAGCAGGTACCGGAAGCCCGCCGCGAGCGCCTCTCGGTTCGGGTCGGCAATGATGAGGAAGTACGCCGGCACGGACATGAGCTCCCACCCGAGAAGGAACGTGAACGGATTACCCGCAAACAGCGTCGCGAGCATGCCGAAGATGAAGAGCGCCGACGCGGCATCGAGCCACGGGAGCGCGTACGTCGTGCGGTACCTCGGCAGGTAGCCGAGCGAGAACCACGAGGTGAGCGTGACGCCGACGAATACGAGAGCCGCAAAGAACGCCGAGAGCGGCGTGACGAGGAACGCAAGCGCCCCGAAGGAGAAGATGCCCACGCCGGAAGGACCAGCGCCCGCGAGTCCGCAGGCGAACCAGATGGATGCCGCGATGCCGACCGCGCCGCTTACGATGAGCGTCGCGTGCGCGAGCGCCGTCTCGCGCGGCGATTGTCGCAGGAGGACGGCCGCGAGCCCCGCAGCGAGCGGCAGCACGAAGGAAACGGCGTAGAGCGTCGCGGACATACGGGACTGCGGACGTTACCGGCGAGCTGCCCTCAGCGCGCCGAGGAGCCCCTCGAGGATGGCGCGCGGCGAGGGCGGGTCACCCGGGATGACGAAGTCGACCGGGATGACGTCAGCCACCGCGCCCACGACCGCGTAGGAACCCTTCCAGATGCCGCCGGTCGCCGCGCCATCGCCCACCGCAATGACCGTCCGCGGCTCCGGCATCATCTCGTACGCGGTCTTCAAGGCGTGCGCCATGTTGCGCGTGACCGGACCGGAGACCGTGAGGATGTCCGCGTGCCGCGGCGACGCAACGAACGACAGCCCGAACCGCTCGATGTCGTAGTACGCGTTACCGAGTGCGGTCATCTCGTACTCTTCGCCGTTCGTGCCGCCCGCGTCTACGTGCCGGATGCGCAGGCTCCGGCCGCCGTAGAGCGCGCGGACCGTCTCCCGGAACCGCTCGCCGAGCGCCGATTCCTCAAGCGGGTGCACCGAAACCGGCTCCGTCTTGGAGCCGGTCGCGACTATCGTCCGGAGGAGGCGTAACATACTGAACGCGTACCAGTGTATGCCTGCCCCTCTCCGTTGTCTAGGCCGCCATGCACAGGCGCGTCGGCACTTAGTAGGACTTCAGGTGCCGCGCGTGCTCGTGCGTGCGTATCTTCTCGAGGGCCTTCGCTTCGATCTGGCGGATGCGCTCGCGGGTGACCCCGAACTCCTTCCCCACCTCCTCGAGCGTGTGGTAGATACCATCCATGAGGCCGTGGCGCATCTCGAGTATCTTGCGCTCCTTCGGCGAGAGGTCCGCGAGGATGCTCCGCACCTGCTCCGCGAGGATGCGCTCCGAGGACTCCTGGATGGGCGACGGAATCTTGTCGTCGGCAATGAAATCGCCCAAGGTGCTCTTCTCGTCGTCGTCCGAACCA
>JAKAMK010000016.1 GCA_021812925.1 bacterium
CGGGGACTTCACGCTTGCAAGAGTGTTCTTGGCAAGTTTGGTGCCGAGCAGTTTCAGGTGTTGAGTCGGCATGCACCGCGTCGCACGTCTTTCAAAGTACAGACCGTCAAAGCCGGTCACCCCCGAAGAACGCAGAAACATAGCTATTAGCTTATGGCTTATAGCAAAAATACAAATTGTTTCTGCGCTTTGCGGGATTGATCGAGCACGGTGCCGCTCAATGTAACTGCTGCGAAAAGTACGGAATAATTTTCTGCTGAAAATTTTTCGCTCCTCTCGGCATTTGCCAGCGCCTGTCGGCGCATTACTGCATCGCCTGCGCAGAGCCTTTTCTCGGAGTTACATCTCGCTTACTAACGGTTTTTAAGAAGGCGTTCGGCCTCGCGCGAGGCATCGCGCTTTTTCAGGTCCTCGCGGCGGTCGGCTTTGCCTTTGCCGCGGACGATAGCTATTCGCGCCTTCACGTTCCGTCCGCTAGTATACAACTCAAAAGGCACTATTGTCAAACCCTTCTTCGCCTCGGCGTCCGCGAGCTCGGCGATTTCCGCGCGGTTGAGGAGGAGCTTCCGCGGCTGCTCGGGGTCGTAGCTTTTCGGCGCGTTCGCGGCCTGGTACGGCGGGATGGTCATGCCGACGATAAACGCCTCGCCGCCGCGCACGATGACGCGCGAGCCGTCCAGAGAACCGAGCTTCCCGCGCAGCGCCTTCACTTCCTGACCGGACAGCACGATACCCGCCGCGTACGTTTCCTGCGCGGCGTACTTGAGATGGGCCTTCTTGTTCTCTACCAGGGTTGCCATGCGGCGACTATACACTATTTGTCTTGTTTGATACCGAGAAGCGCTTCGATTTCCTTTCGCTTCCCGAGAAGGTCGTCGATGCCCATGTGGTACGCCTCGGCGACCTTGCGGCGCACGCGGGTGAAGATGCCGGTCGGGAGCGGAAAGGTGGGCGAGACGACGAGGATGTCCACGTCGCCCGGTAGGTGATCCCACTCGTCGCGCGTGATGTCGTTCAGAACGAGTTGGCGTATCATGGGCGGAGACACGAGCGCGGTGAGGTATGTGAACCACCACGCGGAGCGCGGGAGGCTCGTCGCATTCGAAAGGACGAGAATTTTCGTCGCGCCTTCCTTGCGCGCCTTGCGGATGAGGTCGGCCATGTTCACATTCACATCGCCGTCGATGTAGCGCTTGCCACCGAGCCGCACGGCGCCGCCGTAGAGGAAGGGAATCGCTTTGGCGGCCCGCATCACCTCGTACGGCTCGAACCACATATCGTTCGTCGCGTAGTCAGTGTGGCCGGTTTCGAGGTCCGTGACCGGCACGAACCAGCGCGTCTTTGTCTTGCGCAGGGCATCGTGATCGAGCGGGAGGTCGCGGCGGAGGATGGTGTCGACCACGTAGTCGAGCCGGAGGCGCGGCGGGAAGGCGCTCACGATTTCCGGCGAGGGCACGTAGCGGAGCCAGACCTTCGCGATGTCGTCGTACTGGTGGGCGAGGTAGTAGAACATGGCGCCGACCGAGCCGGAGGCGGAGACGAAGATGTCGGGCTCGGTAAAACCGAGGCGCTTCGCGAGCGTCACGAGGGCGCCAGCGGCGTACGCGCACTTCATGCCGCCGCCCGAGGTCACGATAGCGATTTTTTCCTCGCGCTTCATTTCAGACATTATAAAGAGTATAGTATGTCAACTATGGCTGCTCCTACGAGAAAACCGCGCAAGAAGAAGCTCGAGGTGCCGAAAGCGCCTAAGCGCTGGCTGCCTATCGGCGGCCCCGGCTTCTTCAGCAACCTCCTCACGACCATCCTCATTTTCCTCATCCTCATGAGCGGTTACTCGCTCATCTCGAACCTCGCGCAATCGCCGACAACGATTCCGTTGTCACAGGTCGCCGCCGACGTTGCTGCGGAAAAGGTGAAGAGCATCACGGTCTCGGGCGACTCGCTCGCGCTCACGTACCTGGACGGCTCGCAAAAAGATTCGCGCAAAGACTCCGCAGCCGGGCTCGCGGAGACGCTTTCCACCTACGGCGTGACGCCGGAAGAGCTCGCGAAGGTCGCCATCACGATAAACGGGCAGTCCGGCCTCTCGTTCTGGCTCCTCACCCTCGGCCCGACCATCCTCTCGCTCCTCTTCATCGGGCTCCTGTTCTGGTTCCTCACGCGGCAGGTGCGGGGCGCCGGCATGCAGGCATTCTCGTTCGGGCAGTCAAAGGCGCGCGTCATCGACCCCGCGGACCAGTCGCAGCGCGTCACCTTCAAGGACGTCGCCGGAGCAAAGGAGGCGAAGGAAGAGCTCTTGGAGATAGTCGACTTCTTGAAGAACCCGAAGAAGTTCCTCGACATCGGGGCGCGCATCCCGAAGGGCATCATTCTCATGGGCGCGCCGGGCACCGGCAAGACCTTGCTCGCGCGCGCGGTGGCGGGCGAAGCCGGCGTGCCGTTCTTCTCGATTTCCGGCTCTGAGTTCGTCGAGATGTTCGTGGGCGTCGGCGCCTCCCGCGTGCGTGATCTCTTCGAGATGGCGAAGAAGGCCGCGCCCGCCATCATCTTCGTCGACGAGATAGATGCGGTCGGCCGCGTGCGCGGCACGGGCGTCGGCGGCGGCAACGACGAGCGCGAGCAAACCCTCAATCAGATACTCGTCGAGATGGACGGCTTCGAGCCGAACGAGAAGGTCGTCGTCATGGCGGCGACGAATCGTCCGGATGTCCTCGACCCCGCCTTGCTGCGCCCGGGGCGCTTCGACCGGCGCGTCACCATCGACCTGCCCGACCGCGCGGACCGCGAGGAAATCCTCATGGTGCACGCGAAGGAGAAGCCGTTCGGGCCGGACGTGAAGCTCGCGGTCATCGCGGAGCGCACGCCGGGCTTCTCGGGCGCCGAGCTGTACTCGCTCATGAATGAAGCGGCCATCCTCGCGGCGCGCGAGAACCGCAAGGAGATAACCCAGTACGACCTCATCCGCTCCATCGAGAAGGTCATGCTCGGGCCGGAGCGGAAGAGCCACCTCCTCTCGAAGAAAGAGAAGGAGCTCACCGCGTACCACGAGGCCGGCCACGCGCTCGTCTCCTCGGTGCTCCCGTACGCCGACCCGGTGCACAAGATTTCCATCATCAGCCGCGGGCGCGCCGCCGGCTACACGCTGAAGCTCCCGTTCGAGGACAAGAAGATGCAGTCGAAGAAGCAGTTCCTCGACGACATCGCGGCTACCCTCGGCGGCTACGTGGCGGAGGAGCTCCTCTTCGACGATGTCACGACGGGGCCGAGTAACGATTTGGCCGTCATCACCGCGCTCGCGCGCGACATGGTCGCGCGCTGGGGCATGAGCGAGAAGCTGGGGCCCATCGCCTTCGGCACACGCGAACTTGGCACGGAGCCCTATTCGGACAAGGTCGCCGCGGAGATAGACGCGGAGGTCTCGCGCATCATCGACGAGCAGAAGAAGCGTGCGACGAAGGTGCTCGCCGAGCATCGTCCGGCGCTCGATTCGATCGCGAAGGCGCTCGTCGAGAAGGAGACCATCGAGCGGGACGATTTCGAGAAACTCCTTCTCGTGAACGGCATCACGCCGAAGCAGCGCGAAGAAGACACGCCCGCAGTCGTCATTGCTCCGGGCACTGCGGGCGGTACGGCAGAGGGCCTTTCGTAGCGTGCGATAGGCTACCAAACAGTGTAGATTGAAGCGAGCCGCCCTTAGCTCAGTCGGTTAGAGCACGGAGCTTATACCTCCGGGGTCCTTGGTTCGAATCCAAGAGGGCGGACTAGGTGCTGTTGACACTGGAGCAAGCGAGGCGCACTATCGTGTCCGGGCAATAGGGGAGTATGACCCATGACGAATGTAACGTCTCTCGATCTCTTTCGGGCAGCACGGTCGTGGCAGGTTCCTGATAGCATCGAGACGCTGTTTCTCGAGGTGCACGAAGGGCCAGACTACGCGGACGCGCTCGCGCGCGCCCTGCGTCGAGACCCGGTGAGTTTCATGGTCGACGTGAGCGATTTCGTCGACCTGAAGCAGAACGAGCCGCGCCTCAGCGGTACGGCGCTCGGGTTCCGCAGCTTCAAGATGGATCCCGACGATGCTTTCTACGACGGGCTCGTCGTATGGCTCGACCATCCGGTCGCGTACATACACGGGTACCGCGTGGGTAAGCCGCATCGCCGCGTCGTGCTCCTGTACGACGCGGAGCGGTTGCCCTATCGGTGGGCCATCTACCCCGAGTGAGATCATCCCGCGCGCCTCTTGGCGTGCGGGATTTTCTTGCTTACTCGAGGTGCAGGTTCGCGCCGGAGGCCCGTGCGCGTAGAGCGAGCGCGGGGTGCGCCGCGAGCTCCGGGTCGCGCTCGATGAGCAGCTTCGCCTCTCTTCGCGCCGCCTCGACCATCTGTATATTCTGCAGTGCCTCCATCGCGATGTCGGAGACACCCCACTGCTTGCCGCCTGCGAGCTCGCCCGCGCCGCGGAGTTTGAGGTCGTACTCGGCGAGCTCGAAGCCGTCCTTCGCGTTCTTAAATGCTTTCATGCGTTCGCGGGTCGCCGGTCCCATGGTCTCCGGGAGCGCGAAGCAGTACGCCTGGTGCGTCGAGCGGATGACGCGCCCGCGAAGCTGATGGAGCTGCGACAGACCGAAGCGCTCCGCGCCTTCGATGAGGATGACGGTCGCGTTCGGTACATTCACGCCGACCTCGACCACCGAGGTCGCGACGAGGATGTCGAGGTCACCGGCAGCAAAGCGGTTCATAACGTCCTCTTTCTCTTGCGGCTTCATCTTGCTGTGCAGGATACCGATGGTCGCGCTCGGGAAGATGTCCATCGCGAGGCGCGCTGCTTCCGCCTTCACGGATCGAGCCTGGAGCGCGAGCTCCTTCGCGGGGTCTGGCTCGTCGATGCGCGGGCAGATGACGTACGCTTGCCGTCCCGCGGCGAGTTCCGTGCGCACGCGCGCGTACGCCTCCTCGCGGTCTTTCGGGCCGAGCACGTGCGTCTCGATGGGTTTCCGTCCCGCCGGCATCTGGTCGAGGAGCGTGAGGTCGAGGTCGCCGTAGATGGTGAGGGCAAGCGTTCGCGGAATCGGCGTCGCAGTCATGCTCAAAAGGTGTGGACTTGAAAAGGTATGATATATCATACCTTTTCTTTCATGAGTATTGGCGTTCTGTTTTTGGACGAGCTTCTGGCGGTGCATGGTGCCGAAGCGGTGCTGCTCGTCGATGATCGCGAACGCGAGGTGCTTGAAGACGAGCGATTTCTCGACAAGCGCGTGCGTGCCGATGACGATTGGAATGAGGCCGTCCGCGACGCGCTTCCGGAAGGTCGCCTTCGAGACCTTTGCCGATTCTTCGTAGCGCACGCGCGAAGGGAACACGCGGCACTCAGAACCTGTCACGAGCCCGATGGGAATCGGGTGGTCGCGGAAATAGGAGACGAACGTCGAGAAGTGCTGCTTCGCGAGAATCTCAGTCGGGACTAGGTACGCGGCTTGCAAAGTGCCCGCAATGCGGCCGGGCGAAATGGACGTTGCCACCAGGTACGCGGTCGCGGCAGCGACCGCGGTCTTACCGCTCCCCACGTCGCCCTCGAGGAGTCGGCGCATCGGGTGCGCTTTCTCGAAGTCGGCAACGATAGCGTCGATGGCGCGCGTCTGCGCGGCAGTGGGCGGGAAGGGGAACGACGCGACGAAGTTCGCGAGCGCCTGTCGGTCTACCGAAACCGGCAGTGCGCGCTCACGCACCGCCTGCGCGCGTTCCCCCTGCACCGCGAGCTGCAAGGCGAGCACCTCCTCGAACGCGAAGCGTTTCCGCGCGGCGGCTGCATCCTTCGGCGACCGCGGCGCGTGCATCCAGAGAAGCGCGGTCGAGAGCACGGGCAGGTGATAACGTTCGAGGAGCTCGCGGGGCAGCGGGTCCTCGAGTCGCTCGTGCGCCCCAGCTTCGAACGCCTTCCGCACCGCGTGCATGAACCACAAGGACGAGATGCCCTCGCTCTCCGGGTATACCGGGTACAGCGTCTCGATGTTCTCGCCCGAAGCTTTGGTGAAGAGCGAATCGTGCGCCTTGTCAGGCTCGACTGCCGAGCGTTCTATTTCCGGATTCGCGAGGTACGGCTTATCCGGCGAACCGGTCACGCGGCCGGAAACTTTCACCACCTGGCCCTCGTGGAGGCTCTTCGCGATGTACGGCTGGCTGAACCAGCGCAGCTTTATCTTTCCGGACGCGTCCTCGAGCCAGGCTTCGCCCATGGGTCGCCGCGTTTTCCAGCTCCGCTTCGCTTCCGGTTTTGAGATGGTGCCGACGAGGGTCACCTCCGCGCCCGGCGCGACCGATGCGATGGTGCCCGCCGGCCCGCTCGCCTCGTAGCGGGAGGGGAAGTGGTAGAGCAGGTCGCGGATTGTCGCGACGCCGAGTTTCTTGAGCGCTCGCTTCTGGTCGCTCCGCAGGCGGAGGAAGTGCTGGTCGATTAGGTCGCCGGGATTCACCCCCGTAGTATACTCACCGGACCTATGGAACCGAAAAAGATACTAGCTGCCTACAAGAAGCAGGGTGCGCGTGTGGAGACGAAAGCGCGCACGAAGCTGAAGGGTAAAGCGGACTTCTCGCTCTGGTACACGCCGGGCGTGGGCGTCGCGTCGACCTACCTTGCGGCGCATCCGAAGGACGCGCGGAAGATGAGCGTGAAGAAGAACTCGGTGGCGGTCGTTTCCGACGGCTCGGCCGTCCTCGGCCTCGGCAACATCGGTCCCTACGGCGCCCTGCCCGTGATGGAAGGGAAAGCACTTATCTTTAAAGAGCTCGGCGGCGTGGACGCGTGGCCCTTGGTCCTCGCGACGCAGGACCCGGAGGAAATCATCCGCATCGTGAAAGCTATCGCACCGAATTTCGGCGGCATAAACCTGGAGGACATAAAAGCACCCGAGTGCTTCGAGATCGAGCAGCGATTGGTCGAGGAGCTCGACATCCCGGTCATGCATGATGACCAGCATGGGACCGCTATCGTGGTCTTGGCAGGGCTCACGAACGCGGCGAAGGTCGTGAAGAAGAATCTTAAAAAGCTGCGGGTCGTCGTGAGCGGCGCCGGCGCCGCCGGCGCCGCCGTGGCGCGCCTCCTCCTCGCCGCTGGTGTCTCGGATGTCGTGCTCGTCGACAGGAGCGGCATCATCGTGAAGGGCCGTCCAGGCCTTTCGGGCCACAAGGCCGAGCTCGCGGCGCTCACGAATCCGCGCGGCGTCTCGGGCGGACTCGCCGATGCGCTTTGCGAAGCCGATGTCTTCGTGGGTGTCTCCGGCCGCGGACTCCTTACCGAAGCTATGGTCGCGACGATGGCGGAACGCGCCATCGTCTTCGCGCTCGCGAACCCGATTCCTGAAATCCTGCCGGACGAAGCGAAGCGCGCGGGTGCCGCAGTCGTCGCGACCGGGCGCTCCGATTTCCCGAACCAGATAAACAACGCGCTCGTCTTCCCGGGCATTTTCCGCGGCGCCTTGGATAAGGGCGTCTCGAAGATAACGACCGAGACGAAATTGCGCGCTGCCAAAGCGCTCGCAGGCCTCGTCGCGAAGCCGACAGCGGCGAAAATCATCCCCGACCTGCTCGACCACCGCGTCGTGAAGACAGTGGCAAAAGCGGTTCGGTAATCGCGCGCGTTGCGCTCGACCGTGCGCGCTGTCCGGAATCCGCTCGCGAGGCCAGTGTCGGTTTTGCGCAGCTCCGCAAGGCTGTCTTAAAACCGACACGCTTCGCTTCTTCCGGCCAGCATCGCCCGGCCGTGCTTCCAGCGCTAATCGCGCTGCACTGCTTCGCGCACCCGCTCAAACACGGTCGCGAACCACGCGCGGTCTTTCGCGTCCTCGAGCGAGTCGGCGACTTCGCGGAACGGTTTCCAGACCGCGTCGAGAATCTCGTGTGATGGCGCCAGCTCCGCATGCGCTTTCGCCGCAAAGAGGAACATATGGATGACCTTTACCTCGTCGTCATACGAGCCGTCCTTCCTGATGCCCGGCCGCTCGTAGCTGGCAAGCTCGTCGAGGTACTCGAGCTCCGTGAGTCCCGTCTCCTCAGCTATCTCACGCCGCGCCGTCTCCTCAAGCGATTCGCCCGCTTCGACGCCGCCCTTCGGGAAGAACCAGTCCGTGCCCGGGCGGTTCCGTACGAGCGCTATCGTGCCGTAATCGCCGAGCACGATACCGCCCACGCGTTCTGTCTCAGGTGTCTGCATCGGCGGCATGATACCCGAATTTTCCCGACTGTGAACCCCTTACCACTTTTGCAGAAAGTGGTAAGGGGTGACGTCGCTATCCACGGGAGGCACTGCAGCCGCGCGCGCGATGCGGTACGCTATATCGCACGGAAGTCCTTTGTGTTCTGGAGGTCAGTATGCGGAAGTTCATTCCGTACAAACGTCCGTTCACGCACCTCGCGTACGTCGCGGCGGGCGCCCTGCTCGCCGTAACGATTGAGGGGCCGATCCATCGAGGCATCGATCGCATCCCGATCGAAGGGAAATTCGGCTGGGGGCCGGAATTCGTACTCTTCGGCATCGCGCTCGTGTGCGGGCTCGTCATACATGGGCTCCGGACCTGGAAAGAGGACCGGTAGCCCCAAAGCGCCCGCGGCCCATGGCCGCGGGCGAGTGCTATACTTTTGGTATGACTATCACCACCATAGTGCTTGTCGTCGTCATCCTAGTGCTCGGGTGGCTGGCGTTCGCCTATAACGGCCTCGTTTCGCTCCGGAACCGCGCAAAGGAAGCGTGGGCGGACATCGCCGTGCAGCTGAAGCGCCGCTATGACCTCATCCCTAACCTCGTCGAGACCGTGAAGGGCTACGCGGCGCACGAAGCGGGCGTTCTCGAGCAGGTCACCGCCGCGCGCACGACCGCCATGCAGGCGACCGCGCCCGCGGACAAGGCGCAGGCGGAGAACGCGCTTTCCGGCACGCTGAAGTCACTCTTTGCCGTTGCGGAGAACTACCCGAACCTGAAAGCGAACGAGAACTTCCTCCAGCTGCAGCGTGACCTCACCGACACGGAAGACAAGATTCAGGCGGCGCGCCGCTTCTACAACACGACCGTCATGGCGCTCAACACCGCCGAGCAGGTCTTCCCGACGAACCTCTTCGCCGGCATGTTCGGATTCCAGCCGATGGATCTCTTCGAGCTCGGTGCGGAGGACGCCGCAGCGAACGCGCCGGTGAAGGTGCAGTTCTAGCATGGCGGTGCCCGTGCCGAACGACCGCGAGCTACATCGCATCGCGGTTACGGGCATTATCTGGAAAGAGGAGAATGGCGTGCGGCGCTACCTCGTGACGAAACGCGCGTCGCACAAGAAGGCGTGGCCCGGGAAATGGACGGTGCCGGGCGGCGGGCTCGAGGTGAGCGACTATCAGAGTCTCGCGCCGTCCTACCAGACCGGCGGGAATCCGCAGTGGTATGGCGTACTTGAGCGAGCGCTCCGGCGCGAAATTCGCGAAGAGGTCGGGCTCGAGGTGGAGGATATCCGCTACCTGCTCGACCTCGCCGCGACGCATGAAGGTCTCGCGCCGCTCCTCGTGCTCTCTATGTACTGCCGGTACGTGTCGGGAGAAGTTGAGCTCGACGAAGACGCGACAGAGTTTGCGTGGGTGACTGCAGCGGAGGTAGGGCAGTATGATTTCATCGCCGGTATCGCAGACGAGATACGCGAAGTAGAAAAACGGTTCGCGCAAAAATAAACAACGGCCGGAGCCATATATTTCAATGGTCCGGCCGTCGCCGAATCAGCTTCTCTGCCAGATCGCTTTGGCGAGCATCGTGGACGATTGGTCCATGCCGGAGAGTGCGAGCCTGGCGCCCAGGACACCTACTGCTATCGTGAATGCGTTTGCTCCGAGCAGGGCGTACTGGTGCGTGACCAGTGCCGTGATAAGAGCGGATCCGCCATCGAAAATGATGACCCAGGATCCCGCGGAAAGCGAAAGGAGCAAGAGTCCTAGGGTAGCACCCGCAACTCCCCGGATGACCCGGTCAGTCACACGAGCTGCCGTGGCGACATGGCGGAGAAGCGTTCCAGATACAAAGAGCATGTTTCCAAACCTCTTTATTTCAAGTATTGTTTAACATAACGTATGGCATTTGTCAAGTAGGCGCGGGCGGGCCGGAGGCCCGCCCGCGCCGCATTTGGTATCATGGCGGCATGGACATATACGGGCAGCGCGCGAGCAACATCCGACGCACCTGGGCGCTCGTCATCGGCTTTCTCGTCGTGGTCATCGCGGTCGGCTACGCGTTCTCCTGGTACTACCAGAGCCCGGCCATCCTCTACGTCGCCATCGTGCTCGCGGTCGCGACGAACTTCTACGCATACTGGGCCTCGGATACGCTCGTGCTTTCCATGAACCGCGCGCGGCCGGCGACCCGCGAGGAGTTCTTCGATTTCTATACGGTAGCCGAGAACATGGCCATCACGGCCGGCCTGCCGACGCCGAAGCTCTACGTCATCGACGACCCGGCGCCGAACGCGTTTGCGACGGGCCGCGACGAGAAGCACGCGGTCATCTGCGCAACGACGGGGCTCCTTTCCATGATGAACCGCACGGAGCTCGAGGGTGTCATTGCGCACGAGATGTCGCACGTGAAGAATCGCGACATGCTCCTCATGACGGTCGCGGTCGTGCTCGCGGGATTCGTCGCCATTCTCGCGCAGATCTTCCTGCGCATGTCGTTCTGGGGCGGCGGCCGGAGGAGTAACGACAACGGCGGCGCCCTCCTCGCCGTGCTCGCGATAGTCGGCATCATTCTCGCGCCCTTGGCCGCGAAGCTCATCGAGCTCGCTATCTCGCGCCGCCGCGAGTACCTCGCCGACGCTTCGGGCGTCCTCCTCACGCGCTACCCGGAAGGGCTCGCCTCGGCCCTCGGGAAGCTCGGCAGCTACCAGGGCGCCATGCAGCACCCGAACCTCGCGACCGCGCACCTCTTCATTTCTGACCCCTTCGGCGCGTCGAAAGAGAAAATCGGCTCCTCGGGCTGGATAGAGCGCCTGTTTTCCACACATCCGCCTATTCCGGACCGTATCAAGGCAATCCTCGGCCACACAGCGTGATAGAGTGACATCGGGACCATAGCATGGGGACGACGATGACTATCCTCTCGGCCGTTACGACTCTTTCGGCACACAAGAGAAAGAAGGAACTCACTGAGTTCGAGCGCATGCTCAACCAGCAGCCCGACAGTCTCTTTGTGCCCAAAGACGGTGATGGCGAAAAGAAACCGAGAGCCTCTTGCCGATTTGCAGTCATTGCGAACGGCAAAGTCGTCGCTAAACAGTTTTAGTAAAAGGAGGTGTTCCAGGAGGCGGCCACGTGCCGCCTCTTGCTTTTCTGCTATGGACGTGCTATAGTATTTACGAATGTTCAGGGAGGGTAGCATGCACGACAACAAAACGCGCGAGTACTCGAACTTCGAAGGCCCCACCAACGAGGAACGAACGCTCGCGATGCAGCGGTATCGGCGCCGTCATTGGCAGTCGAGCTCTGCAGACAACATCGTGGGTGGCGGTAAGCTCGCGTTCGGAACGCCCCGCAAGGGCAAGAACACGAAATTTTCCGTCGCAGGCATTCGCGTCAGTTGAGTTGCGTATGCGGCATACGCAACTC
>JAKAMK010000017.1 GCA_021812925.1 bacterium
CGCAAAGACGAATTATCTGTTCTATCTCACCGGGAAAGACGGGCAGATGCATTACGCGACTACGTATGCGGTACAGCTTGCCAACGAGCGGGCGTACCTTCGGTAATAAAAAATAAGCGCGACGTGCACCCGGTCGGGTGTCGTTTCGCGCTTACTCATGGAGCACGTCCTTCTTCAGGTCGAAGTATTCGACCCAGGCGTTTTCGCGCAGGCGTCTGACCTCGACGAGGTCTTCGTGCCAGAGCGCGAGCAGCCGGTCTCGAGGGAGGCCGTGCATGGTGTGTGCCTCCACGAACCAAAGCTTCGTGCCCGCGATACGCACGCCGAATCGCATCGTTCTGCGGCCCCAGACTCCTGTCGGATGCCCGGTCTGCGGATCGCGAAGAAGCTGCGGTTTCTTGAAGGTTATCTCGAATTGTGCGTGCGGTGCCTGTGCTAAGGTTCTCCGCACTAACCGTATGCGCGCATCCATGGGATGGGTACTCCTCTCGTTGCGCCCCACGGTAAGATTGACATAGCGTAAGAATCTGTCAAGAATTACCGCATGAAGTCGGACGACGTGCGAGGCAGACGCATATACCTCGGCCTCTCGGGAGGCGTGGACTCCGCCGTATCAGCGGCGCTCTTGAAGGATGCGGGTGCGGAAGTGCACTGCGTGTTCGTAAAAGGCTGGTATCCGCCGGGCATGCCCTGCACGTGGGCCGAGGACCGCCGCGACGCCATGCGAGTCGCGGCACGGCTCGGATTGCCATTTGAGACGCTCGACGGAAGCTCGGAATACAAAGAGAGCGTCATCGACTACCTGCTCAATGAGTACGCCGCGGGAAGGACGCCGAATCCGGACGTGATGTGCAACCGTGACGTGAAGTTCGGTGTGCTCTATCGCCATGCGATGGCGCACGGCGCCGACTACCTCGCGACCGGCCATTACGTCGACGGCGAGAAAGACCAGCGTTACTTCCTCTGGGCAGTGCCTCCCGACGTGTGGCCCAAGCTCACGTTCCCGCTTGCGGGGAAGACGAAGGCGGAAGTCCGTGCGCTCGCCGCGCATTACCGGCTGCCGGTCGCGGAGAAACCGGATTCGCAGGGCGTCTGTTTCCTCGGAGACATCTCGGTCGACGAGTTCTTGCGGCAGACATTCCACCCGAAGCCCGGAATCGCGCTCGACGAAGCAGGCAACACGGTCGGGCAGCACGAGGGTGCCTTGCTCTACACGCTCGGGGAGCGGGTAGCGCTTCTAAACGCCTCTCTACAAGGGCCGTGGTACGTGCTTGCGAAGGACATGCGTGCCAATACACTCACGGTGAGGGCGACGCGCGACAGCGCGTCGCCTCAGTCAGAGGGCATTTCGTTCGCACATCCGAACTGGCTCCGTAATCCGCACACCGTGGAAACCGCGCAGCTGCGATACCGAGGACCGCGTATCCGTGGCGTCGTGCACGGGAACATTTTCAAGCCGAGCGAGCCGTGCCCAGATGCACGTGCGAGCGGGCAGTCCATCGTGTTCTACGACCATGATGAACGTCTTGTCGGCGGCGGCATCCTCTCGTGAAGTGGTACAATGCGGGGCATGCATTACACGCGTTTCTGGGCGGCTGCAGCGATTATCGCGGTCATCATTCTCGGAGGATTCGCGCTTTCGGTCCCGCACACGCGTGATGTCGGCCAACCTGCTCGCCCCGAGGCGCCCGCGACTACGACGCCGGTCGTCTCGCTCTCGGATTCCTACCGTCGCGGTACGCACACGCTCTCGGGCACCGTGCTCGCACCAGACGCCTGCGTAATCGTCACGTCATCTGCCACTACGACCGAAGTCGCTTCCACGGAGAGTATCGTCCTCTCCATCCAGATGCCGCCTGACTCGGGCACGTGCCTAGAGCTGCCGACCCCGATCCCGTTCACGACTACCGTGGACGCCCTCAAGGACGCGCCTATCACCGTTACCGTGAACGGCGAGACGGCCAGTACCACCGCGCCATGACAGACGAGCACCCGTACATCATAAAAGCCGACGGGACGAGCGAGCTTTTCGACCCGGGCCGCCTCGTTGCATCGCTACAGCGCGCGGGTGCGGGTGTCCATGCGGCGGAAGGCATCACCGACCAGATTACGAGCACCATCGTCCCGGGAACGACTTCCAAGGAGGTCTATGCGCGTGCCTTCGCGCTCCTGCGCAAGGAAGGACGGCCGGTCGCCGCGCGCTACGCGCTGCGTCGTGCCATGCTCGAGTTCGGGCCGACCGGCCATCCGTTCGAAGATTTCGTGTCGCATCTTTTCGAGGCAGAAGGGTGGGCCGTGGAGACGCGCAAGATGATTCAGGGCAAGTGCGTCATGCATGAGACCGATTTCTACGCATCGCACCCTGGTCGCGGCGAATATCTCGCGGCAGAGCTGAAGTACCACAACGACCCCGGCTACAAGACCGACCTCAAGGTGGCGCTCTACGTGAAGAGCCGTTTCGATGACATCTTCGCGTGCGATGAAGCGGCACGCACCTGCCCCATAGACCGCGGCCTCTTGGTCACGAACACGAAGTTCACGAGCGAAGCTATCGCGTACGCCGAGTGTGCCGGCGTGGAACTCCTCGGATGGAGCTACCCTCACGAAGAAAGCCTCCTCGTGCGGATGTACCGCGCGAAGGTGTATCCCATCACGGCGCTCACCGGCCTCTCGCGCGCCGAGAAGAAGCTGCTCATAGACAACCGTGTCGTGGCGGTGGACCAGATTCTCAAGGATCGGACCTTGCTCGACCCGCTCCACCTCGCCCCTGAGGTCGCCGGCGAGCTTCTCGCCGAGGCCGAGGGCATGATGGCGCTGCCGCACGAAGACGCATTCCACCACGCCCTGAGCCGGAAAGCGGCCTAGAGCTCATTTCAAAACTCTGGACTACTGCGAGACCGCGTGGCGGGCTGCGAACCACGCCTCGAACTGCTCCCCGTAGCTACGGCTACGCCTCGCATTTCTCACCGGGTTCTCGCCACGCCACGCGGTCTCTCGCTACGTCGATAGTTTTGAAATGAGCTCTAGCGGTAGGCACCCCGCGGATGTGGTAGGGTAGTCGTATGAGTCGCCCGTTTTCTCCCATGTCATTCATCTCTGGAATCGTCCTCGGCCTCTTGCTCATGACGGCGTGGTACTACGGCGGGTTCTCGGCGCCCACTTCGAGCGCGAACGATGCTTCGCAGGCCGCATCATCGACGCCGGTCGGTAATCCGAGCGGCGCGGTCTCCGTCTCTAACCAGCCTGCGGGAAGCATCGTCATCGTCGATTCGGTTACCGTGCCGCCGCCAGGCGTATGGGTTGCCATACGCGAGGTGAACGACGGCACGCTCGGCAACGTGCTCGGTGCCGCGCGCGTGGGCGGCCCGCGCCTCAACATCTCGGTGCCGCTCCTGCGTGCGACCACGCCGGGCGATACCTACGCGGTCGAGCTCTACCGCGATAGCGGCGACAATGCGTTCGACCTCTCGACCGACAGCGTCTACGTGGACTTCGACACGGGCGAGCGTGTCGTCGCCTATTTCCAAACCACAAACTAGATGGCGACGTTCAAGAAGACCTACAATCCGGACCGTAATCCCGACTGGAACTATGGCGGGAGCAAGTGGCGTCTCTCGCGTTCGAAGATAGACCTCTTCATCGAGTGTCCGCGCTGCTTCTACCTCGACAACAAGCTCGGCACCGCGCGGCCGCGCGGCCCGGCGTTCACGCTGAACGTCGCCGTCGACGCGCTCTTGAAGCGTGAATTCGATGCGCACCGCGCGGAAGGGAAGCCGCATCCGCTCATGGAGCATTACCGTATCGATGCCGTGCCCTTCCAGCATAAGGAGCTGGATACCTGGCGGGAGAACTTCGAGGGCGTCGAGTTCATGGACAAAGCGACCGGCTTCACGATCTCTGGCGCCGTAGACGACGTCTGGGTGAACCCGAATGGCGAACTCATCGTCGTCGACTACAAGGCCACGTCGAAGGAGGGCACCATCGAATCGCTCGCCGATTCTTCGTGGGAAGAGCAGTACCGTCGACAGATGGGCGTCTACCAGTGGCTCTTGCGGAAGAACGGCTTCACCGTCTCCGATACGGGCTACTTCGTGTATGCGAACGCGAAGAGCGACAAGGAGGCATTCGATGGACAGCTTGAATTCGAAGTCACGGTCGTGCCATGCGAGGGCTCCACGGATTGGATCGATGACGTGCTTCCGAAGATAAAGGCCTGTCTCGATAGCGACGAGATTCCTCCTGTGGGCAACCGGTGCGAGTACTGCCCCTACCGCACGGCTGCAGGCAAGAAGCTCCAAGCGCTCCACCGTAAGCAGAAATCCTAAGATGGAAGTCCGCATCGACGAATCCTGGAAGCAGCATCTCGCGCCCGAGTTCGAGAAGCCGTACTTCAAGGAGCTCGCGGAGTTCGTGAAGAAAGAGTATCAGGACGAGACCATTTACCCGCCACCTAAGTTCATCTTCCGCGCGTTCGACCTCTGCCCGTTCGACGAGGTCAAGGTGGTCATTCTCGGGCAGGACCCATACATCAACCGTGGCGAAGCGAATGGGCTCTGCTTCGCGGTCGCGGACGGCGTCCGTCTCCCGCCGTCTCTCTTGAATATCTACAAGGAAATCGCTGCCGAATATGGCGTGCCGGTGGAGTCGCTCGTGGCGAAGGGCGGAGACCTCTCGCGCTTAGCATCGCAGGGCGTACTGCTCCTGAACGCGACGCTTACCGTACGCGCAAAACTCTCGAACTCTCATGCGGGGAAAGGCTGGGAAGCGTTCACGGACGCTGCGGTGAAAGCGCTCTCGGACGAGCGTGAGCACCTGGTCTTCATGCTCTGGGGTAATTACGCGAGGAAGAAAGGCGCGCACATAGACCGCGAGAAGCACCTGGTGCTCGAATCAGCACACCCGTCGCCCTTGTCTGCGCATGCCGGATTCTTCGGCAACGGCCACTTCAGACGCGCGAACGAATACCTTGCCGAGCACGGCGAGAAACCGATAGACTGGCTCTAATGCAACACACCCCACAAATAAAAAAGGCGCTTCAATTCGCTGCACGGAAACACCATGGACAGCTCCGTCGCGAGACCGAACCCTTGCCGTATCTCACGCACCTCGTGTCCGTAGCGCTCCTTGTCGCCGAGGATGGCGCGCACGACGACGTGGTCTCGGCCGCACTCCTGCATGACACCATCGAGGATACAGGCACGACGAAGGAGGAGCTCGCCCGTGCGTTCAACGAGACGGTCGCAGCTCTTGTCGAACACGTGAGCGAGCCGAAAGGACGTCCATGGAAGGAACGCAAGACGGCATACTTGGCGCACCTTGAGACCGCTCCGACCGATGCGCTCCTCATCGCTGCCGCCGACAAGATTGACAACATCGAGAGCAAGCTCGAAGCATACGAGCGAGAAGGGCAAGCCTTGCTCACGCGCTGGAAGCAGCCCACGAGCGACTACCTCTGGATGCACGGCGAGACGCTACGCATCGTGCGTGCACGACTGCCGGAGCATCCGCTCACGAAGCGGCTTGCCGAGGCGTGTGCTCGTGAGCGAGAAGCCTTCGGCGCGTAACGTACGCGACTACCAGATTTTTGCGCGAGCCTTTTTCTCGCGCCACAGCTTGTCGCCCTTTTCCACACCGAACGCTTCGTAGAAGGCGTCCGTATTCGAGAGCGGGCCATGGATGCGGTAGATGCCCGGCGAGTGCGGGTCATTCACCACCGCGAGCTTTTGGTACTCCGGGCGCACGAGCTCGCGCTCGAATACCGTAAAACCGAGGAAGAAGCGCTGCACGGGAGTGAATCCGTCTATGACCGTATCTTCTTCCGGGTGCCGCTCGAGGTGCCTCTGGTACGCGTCGTAGGCGATAGCCAGTCCGCCGAGGTCAGCCACGTTCTCACCGAGCGTGAATTTCCCGTTCACCCGCACGCCGTCGGCGACGGTGTACGTATCGAACTGCTTCACGAGCACCTTCGTCTTCGCCTCAAATCGCTTTTTGTCTTCCTTGGTCCACCACATCCTGAGGTTGCCTTTTCCGTCGAATTTCGAGCCTTCGTTGTCGAAGCCGTGCGTCATCTCATGGCCGATGACTTCGCCGATGGCGCCATAATTCACCGCTGCGTCCGCTTTCGGGTCGAAGAACGGTGGCTGCAGGATGGCAGCGGGGAAGACTATGTCGTTTAGGCTCGGCGCGTAGTACGCGTTTACGGTCTGCGGATACATGTGCCACTCGCTCTTGTCCACCGGCTTCTTGAGTTTCCGCATGGCGCGCTTGTGCTCGTACTCACCCACGCGCAGGATGTTACCCACGTAGTCATCTGCGCGTATCTCGAGCCCGGCGTAGGACTTCCACTTCTTCGGATACCCTATCTTGGGATTCATCTTCGAGAGCTTCTCGAGCGCCCGCTTCTTCGTCGTCGCGCTCATCCAATCGAGATTCTTGATACGCGCTTCGTACGCTTTGAACAGGTTCCCGACGAGCTCTTCCGCAGCGCGTTTCGCTTCCGGCGAGAAGTGGCGCTCCACGTAGACGCGGCCGATGACTTCTCCGAGGCCGCCGTTCACCGTGGTGAGCACCCGGCGCCACAAGGGGCGCATCTGCTTCATGCCCGCGAGCGTCTTGCCGTAGAACGCGAAGCTCTGCGCTACGAACGCGCTTCCGAGCGCGCTCGCGAAGCCGTTCAGTACGTGCCACTCGAGGTACACGTGCCAGTCGTCCATCGGCACGCGCTCGAGCATCCCTGCCACATGCGCGAGGTACGCTGGCTGCATGACCACGACGGTGGCAGGCTCCGCGCCGAGCTTCTTGAAATAGAGCTTCCAGTCCGCCTGCGGGGCGCGCTTCGCGATGGCGGGCAGCGAGAACGGGTTGTAGACCTTGTCGATGTTCTGGCAGTCCACCTTGTCCATCTGATGCTTCGCGAGCTCCGTCTCGATAGAGAGCACTATCGCTGCGCGCCGAGCCGCCTCTTTGGGAGAAAAGCCGCCGAGGCGGAGCATCTTCGGCACGTATGCGCGGTATGCCTCGCGCACGCGCTTCGATTCCGCATCATCCTTCAGGTAGTAATCGCGGTCGGAAAGCGAGAGGCCGGACTGTGCGAGGTGCAGCAGGTAGCGGTCGCTGTCTTTGGCGTCCTGGTCCATGAACGCGCCCCACATGGTGCCAACGCCCACGCGGTCGAGGTATGCCATGAGCTCGATGAGCTCCCGCACGGTCTTTGCCTTGCGGACGCGCGCGAAAAGGGGAGTAAGCGGCGTCGTGCCGAGCTTCTCGCGGCGTTTCTCATCCATGCCGCTCTTGAAGAAGTCGCCGACAAGCTGCTCAGGGCTGCCACGCTTCGCGCGCTTCTTCGCGAGAAGCTCTTTCACTATCGCGTGGAGCTCTTCCTGTGTGCGCTTGATGGCGATGTAGAACTCGCTCCACCGCACCTCGTCCGCCGGCATCTTCGTGCGTGCGAGCCAACCGCCGCCCGCATAGTGGTAGAAGTCGTCCTGCGGCCGCACCTTCCGGTTCATGTCTTTCGTGTCGAATCCCCATCGCGTGTTCATAAGACGCATAGTATAAGAACGGGCTTCTCTATGCTATCTTTTCACCCATGACCGTACGCGACGTGCGCAGCCGCTATCTCGATTTCTTCAAGAAAAGGGGACACGCCATAATCCCCTCGGCACCCATCGTGCCGGAAAACGACCCGACGACCCTCTTCACGAGCTCGGGCATGCAGCCTCTTGTGCCGTACCTCATGGGGCAGGAGCATCCGGAGGGCACCCGCCTTGCTGACTCGCAGATGAGCTTCCGCGCGGAAGACATCGAGGAGGTCGGCGACAACCGCCACACGACCTTCTTCGAGATGCTCGGCAACTGGAGCCTCGGCGACTACTTCAAGCAAGAACAGCTGCCGTGGTTTTTTGAGTTCCTCACAAGCTATGACGAAGGCCTCGGGCTCGACCCGGAAAAGCTTTTTGTCACCACCTTTGCGGGCGACGAAGCGAGCGGCATGAAGGCCGACACCGAATCGGTCGCACTCTGGCAAAAATTGTTTGCAGAAAAGGGCATCGACGCGAAGTTTGTCGAACTTGGCACTGAAGAAGAGGGCGGCGCGCTCGGCATGCAGGGCGGCCGCATCTTCGCCTACGGCGCAAAGAAAAACTGGTGGAGCCGCGCGGGCACGCCGAGCAACATGCCACCGGGAGAAATCGGCGGCCCCGACTCGGAAGTGTTCTACGACTTCGGCCTGCCGCACGACGAACGTTTTGGCCGCGAGTGCCACCCCAACTGCGATTGCGGCCGCTTCATCGAGATAGGAAACTCGGTCTTCATGCAATTCATTAAGCAGGCAGATGGTTCATTCAAGGAACTGCCAAACAAAAACGTCGACTTCGGCGGCGGACTCGAGCGCCTCTCCATGGCGGTCTTCGATACGCCCGACATCTTCAAGATAGACCTCTTCGACGACGCGCGATGCGTTCTCGAAGAACACTCGGGGAAGACGTACGAGGAAGACCTCGTCACGACGGTCTCATTCCGCATCATCTTGGACCACATGCGCGCCGCGAGCTTCATGCTCGCCTCCGGCATCCTGCCCGGGAATAGCGAGCAGGGGTATGTGCTGCGCCGCCTCATCCGCCGCTCCATCCGCGAAGCAGACAAGCTCGGTATCAAGGACGCGGTACTCGCCGACGTGGCAAAAGGCTACGGCAAGGCCTACGAAGTGCAGTATCCGTTCGTCCTCGCGCAGGCTTCCCACATCAAGGACGCGCTCGAGATGGAGGAAACGCAGTTCAGGAAAGCATTGGCTAACGGCATGCGCGAGCTTGAGAAGATGGGCGACGACGTCGACGCCTTCACGCTCTTCACGACCTACGGCTTCCCGGTCGAGCTCACTGAAGAGATTGCGAAAGAGAAAGGCATCGCGCTCGACATGGAAACCGTCCGCGCGAAGATGCAGGAGCACCAGGCTGCCTCGCGCGCCGGCGCCGCACAGAAGTTCGCCGGAGGGCTCGCCGACCATCAAACGCAAACGATTAAATATCACACCGCGCACCATCTCCTCTTGAAAGCGCTCCAGAAAGTGCTCGGCCCTGAGGTGCACCAGCGCGGCAGTAACATAACGACCGAGCGCCTGCGCATCGACTTCAACTACGGTGCGAAGATGACCGACGAGCAGAAGGCCGAGGTAGAGAAGCTCGTGAACGAGAAAATAGACGAAGCGCTGCCGGTCATCCGCACCGTTATGCCGAAGGAAGAGGCCGAGAAGCTCGGTGCGGAGCATGAATTCGGCGCCACGTATCCGGAGAGCGTCTCCGTGTACTCGGTGGGCCCGAAAGGTGCGACGCAAGACGACCCGAAGTTTACCGAATCGTATTCCATCGAGTTCTGCGGCGGCCCGCACGTATCGAATACCTCCGAGCTCGGCGAAGGGGGGAAGCGGTTCAAGATAAAGAAAGAGGAGGCATCGTCGGCAGGCGTGCGCCGCATCAAGGCGGTGCTCGCGTAGATTCGTCCACTACAACGTGCATTTCACCCTCCTCGTGCGCACATATATGACCTATACTAAGAACGAATATGCGATTCCTCTCGCAGTTTTTTAAGAAGGCAGAAGCTGAATCCGTCCTGCTCGTAGACATCGGCGCCGGCTCGGTCGGCGCTGCCTACGCGCACTTTCCGCTCCGCGCGCCGCCCACTATCGCGTACGCGAAGCGGCTCTCCATCGAGCCGAAGGCGCATGAGGACCGTGAGACTGCGATGAGCCGCACTCTCTCTACGCTCTGCGAATCGCTCGTGAGAGAAGGCGCACCGGCGCTCGCACGCGTTGCCGGACACGGCCGCGTGGAAGCTATCCTCGTCTCGATTAGCGCCCCGTGGCAGTCCACGGTCCTGCGCCACGAGAAGTTCGAGGATACGAAGCCGTTCACCTTCACGCGGAAGATGCTCTCCGACGGCGTAGACCAGGCGGGGCTCGCGCCCAAGGGCAAACTCCTCGTCGACGAGAGCATCGTCGGCACGATGCTGAACGGCTACGAGACCCACGAGCCCTTCGGCAAGCAGACCACCCGTGCGCAGGTCATCATGCTCGCCTCGC
Organism: bacterium; assembly: GCA_021812925.1. The sequence continues at coordinate 10,076 of JAKAMK010000017.1, forward strand.
TCATCGACGAGCATGCTGCACGCAGCATCGCTCTCGCACTACGCACGACCTTCCACACGGAGCGCATCCTCTCTATCGCAGGCTCCTCGCTCCGCTACCAGGCAGTGCGCAGCATCTTCCCGCACGAGAAGAACGCGTTCATCCTCGACACGACCGGCCCGGAAATCGCCATCTCGCTCATCCGACGCGGCCTGCTCGTCTCGGTCACCGAGCTTCCCGACGGGCAAGCGGGCACGCCTGAATGGGTCGCCGAGGTACGGAAGGCGTTCGGAGATTTCGCAAGCCGGTATCCGTTGCCCCGCGTCATCTTCGTCCTGGTCGAGGATGAGAAGCTCGAACCCGTAAAGGCCGCTCTCGCCGACAAGGAGATTTCAAAGATGTGGCTTACCGAGGACCCTCCCAAACTCGTGCCCATCCAGCTTCCGCAGCTCCCGCCCATGAAGCAGACCTCTGAGACGCCGCCCGACACGATCCTTCAACTCATGGCTTTGTATTGGAAAGAGCACGGGCACGACGAGTAAGAGGCGCTCTGTGCAAAAGGGTTGATAGCGCCTGGTGCAGCTGGGGTATACCCGAGCACTAACCGTCCGCCAGTCGCGAGGAGAGGTGCCGGTTGTGCAAAAGAGCATTCGCACTATCGGTTAGTGCTGGGTATACTTCGACCATATGCGCAAACTCGATGACATAATCCCGCCGTCTCGTCGCAAGGAGACGGAGCAGCCTGCAATAGACATGCTGCCGCAAGAACCGGGTGGATCGCGCCCTTCGCGCGAGCCGCTCAAGCTCCGTCCCCGTCCGCCACGCTTCCCGTACGGCACGCTCGTGGGAATCTTCGTCGTCATCTTCCTCTCCATCGCGGCCCTCTTCTACTTCTCGAGCGCTGAGGTGCAGGTGACCCCGAACACGGTGACCACTGCCGTCCAGAACTCCTTCACGGCAGACAAGAGCACGGGCACGCTGCCTTTTGAGATACTCTCTGCGCAGAAGATAGCGAGCCAGAGCGTGCAGGGGAGCGGCACGAAGACGGTGAACACGAAGGCCTCCGGCAAGCTCACCATCTACAACACGCAGGCGAAATCGCAGCGGCTCGTCGCAAGCACCCGCTTCGCCTCTCCGGCCGGGCTCATCTATCGCATCAGTGGAGCGGTGACCGTCCCGGCAGGAACCGCTACGAAGCCCGGCAGCGTGAGCGCCACAGTGACCGCAGACCAGACGGGTGCGACGTATAACATCGGCCCGACCTCCTTTACGATTCCTGGTCTCGCAGGCACGGCTATCGCCGACAAGGTGTACGCCCGCTCGACCGATGCCATGACCGGCGGCGCCTCCGGCACGATTCCGGTCGTAGACAGCGCGACCGAGGCTACCGCCGTGGCAGCGCTCAAGACCGCGCTCGGCCCAGACCTCGCCTCGGGCATCAAGAACCAGATACCGTCCGGCTACGTGCTCCTGCCGGGCGCCTCGCAGACCACCTACACCGAACTCACGCCGGCACCGAGCTCGACGACCGGCCAGGTAGACGTGAAAGAGGAGG
>JAKAMK010000095.1 GCA_021812925.1 bacterium
ACGATGGCGAGGTCGACGTCTGCATAGCGCGCGTTCACGCCCTTCGCACGCGAGCCAAACAAGACAACCCGCTCAAGCCAAGGCAGCTGCGCGAAGACCTCCTCGAGCGCGATGCTCTCGGCGGGCGTAAACGCCTGGTCAGGCGCAGGCGCGGTGCTGGTCGCCATAAGTGAAAAGCTCGGAGAACATGCGGAGATAGTCGCCGCGGATGCGCGCCTCAAGCGACCGGGCGGTCGCCTCGTCGTAGGTGTGCGTCGAGAGATTCCGGTCTTCGAGGCCGCGCAGCCAGAGCTCGGCGTCCGTTATGATGCCGTTCTGCGCCGCCTGCTTGATAACGTCGCGCGGGCTCGCCAAGACCTGCCCTCCCTCCGCGAGGAGATCCTTGAGCACCTTCCAGCCGAGCTCGAAACAGACCTCAAACGACTGGATGATTCCCATACGCTCGATATCGCTCACCGACTCCTTCTTCAAGGCTCCATCGAGGAACCGGAACGCCTGCTCGTAGTGCTGGAAGCGCTGCACCCAGCGCACGTCTGAATATTCCATGGGGGAAATGATACCATGCGGGCTCCCGCTCAGGCGAGGCGCGGGAAGAGATTCTCGGGCTTTTTGTTGGCGAGGACGGCGGCTTTGATGGCGTCGGAGGTGGCGGGCATGAAGGGCTGGAGGAGGTGGGCGATGGCGTAGAGCTCGCGCGCGAGGTCGGCGATAATCGCCCTGCCCTTCTCTGCGTCTTCTTTTACCACGGCAAACGGCTTCTCTGCCGTTATGCGCTCATCCGCCGCCTGGACGCGCGCCCAGATGAGGTCCATCGCGCGATTGAACTCGAACGCGTCGAGCGCATCCCAATATTCCTGTGGGAACGGTGACGGTTCCGGCTGCGCTATCGGCTCAGGCAAATGCGTCTCCGCTAGCTTCATCACGCGCGCCACGAGATTGCCGAGACCGTTCGTGAGGTGGGCGGTGTAGTGCTCGCGAACAGACTCGACCGAGAGGTCGGAATCCTCGAATGGAGAGACGTGGCGCAAGAGGACGTATCGCACCGCATCTGCGCCGTATTCCTCGATAAGCGCGACCGGATCGATGACGTTGCCAAGGCTCTTGCTCATCTTCTGCCCACCCGAGGTGATGAAGCCGTGGATGAAGACCTGGCGCGAGAACGGCAAACCCGCCGAGAGCAGCATCGCCTGCCACATCAATGCCTGCTGGCGGAGGTTGTCCTTGCCCGCGAACTGCGTAACCGGCCACCACTTCTCGAAAGCAGCCGCATCTTCAGGCCAGCCGATCGCCGAGACGTAATTCACGAGTGCGTCGAACCAGACATACATTACGTGTTCTTCGTCGCCAGGCACCGGTATGCCCCAGGAGAGCTTCTCCCGGCGGCGCGAGATGCTGAAGTCTTTCAGCCCCATCTCGACGAACGAACGCATCTCGTGCATGCGCCCCTCGGGCAGGACGAAATCAGGATGCGCCGCGTACTGGTCGAGCAGCGCCTGCTGATACTTAGAAAATCTGAAATAGTAATTTTCCTCCCGGCGGACTTCTATCTCCAGGGTCGGGTGGAGCGGGCATCGGCCGTCGACCAGTTCCGATTCCGTCTTCTCGAGCTCGCAGCCGACGCAATACTTGACCTCGTACTCGGCCTTGTATATGTCGCCCGCAGCGTCGCAACGCTTCCAGAACTCCTGGGCGGCCTTTACGTGGTGCGGGTCGGTCGTACGGACGAACGAGTCGTATGAGATGCCGAGCTGCGACGCAAACCTTTTGAAACGCGCGGCGTATTCGTCCGCATATTCTTGAGGGCTCTTCCCCGCTCTTTCCGCCTTCTCGACTATCTTCGCTCCGTGCTCGTCCGTGCCGATGTTGAGGAATACGGAATCGCCGCGCGCGCGAAGCGCGCGCGCATACGCGTCCGCCTCGACAAACTCGAGCGCGTGCCCGAGGTGCGGGTTCGCGTTCACATACGGCAGGGTGGTTGTCAGGTACCGGTTCATGGGCGCTTACGATTCCGGCAGGCGGTCATGCACGCGCCTTGAGCTTGCGCTTACGCTTGTCAAAATCATTCAGGAGCTCCAGCAAGACCGCCGCCGCCGGCACTGAGAGCAGCGCACCCAGGAACCCGGCGAGCGTGTACCCAGCGATGAGCGCCACGATGACCAGGAGCGGCGGCACGCCCACGACTTTCTTCACGATGAGCGGGTAGATGAGGTTCGATTCAAATTGGTTCACGACGATGTACAGCCCGAGCACGATCGCCCCGAGCATGACTCCTCCGCTCGTATATGCGATGACAACGGCGACCGCGCCGGCGATAAGCGAGCCGAATATCGGGATGATCTCCGCAAACGCCGTGAAAATAGCGAGCAGGAGCGCGTAGGGGATGTTCAGTATGAGCAGCCCTAGATAGACCAGCACCGCGACGAGGAACGACAGGAGCACCTGCCCCTGCATCCACAGCCCGATCTTCTTCTGCGCGCGCTTCCAGAGATCCACGGAATAATCCTCGTACGATTGCGGCATGACGAGGCGAAGGAAATCGTCCACGCCGGTGTCTTGCAGGGCGAAATAGAACGAGAGCACGATCACGAGCACGAACGACATGATGCCCCCGAAGAACGTGACGAACACCTGCACTCCGCTGCCCGTGCCGTTCG
>JAKAMK010000018.1 GCA_021812925.1 bacterium
GTCGCGTCCGTGCTGCCGCCGTCGCTCACGATGACCTCGTGCGGGAGCGCGAGCGCCGCAAGACACGCGAGGGTCGCGTCGAGGTAGTCCCCTTCCTGTAGCGTCGGTATGAGTATCGAGAACAGCGGCGCGTCGTGCGTGTCGGGCATGAAAAGAGAATGAGGGATTGCTTACTACGTGCGGACTATTGTAACCGACTCGGGGTCCTACAGAAATCGTTATGGGCGGAATCGGAGGTCCGGCCACGGGTTTCTATATATCCTGCTCCGAACATGCGCGGTCTCAAGCGGAGAGAGTGGGATTCGAACCCACGGTAGAGTTTCCCCTACGCCACCTTTCCAAGGTGGTGCTTTCGACCACTCAGCCATCTCTCCATTTCTTGTATACAGAGCCTATTCGAGGATTCGAAGTCCTGAACACTCTCAGATAGTGGGCGACGGCACTCTCCTCATACAGATAGATGTCTCGGCCCTTCGCACTAATATGCGGCATAATGCCGAATTGTTCAAATGCGTCCCCGACCTGCCTCAGAAGCTGCGGGGAATAACTGGTAAAACAAAGCCCTATATTTTTGTACTCTTTCCCCGCGACCTTGTGCCGATGCACAAAGATGCACCCGTCCGTATCAACCAGCCCACGGACGCAAGCTTTCAAGAGCGAAGGCTTCGCCGTAATCCAGGCCGGAATATGTGCTCCCGCCCTCAGCTTATTTCCCCTCGGTAACCCCCTCGACACCAAGAAATCGACGACCGCTATGCTTGCTAATGAAATCACAAGCGCTTGTCTGTCCTTTCTCTTTCTCATGGCTGGAGATATACCGAAAAGCTCCTTCATCGTTTGGGCGACATACCGTGAGTAGGCCGCATCCTTCACCGCATTCATGGTAACGTTTGCCTGCCAAAGGTTATTAATGCCTCCATCGCCCAGCATGATGCCGAAGAATTCAGCAAGCTTTGCAGACTCTTTGGGAAGCACGACCGACTTCTTTCGATGACTTTTCTTCGGGTATTGAAGCGACGCGTGCGACATAGTTCAAGCATATCACTTGCCCTAGTCCCGCCCATATATCTACGCACTAGGTTACTCAGCGACGCCTCCAGTGGTCCCCGTGTTATACCAGAAAAAAAGCGAGACGGCACGAGGCCGTCTCAAGAATCACGCAACGCAACTAACTGACGCGTACGCCTGCGACGGCGAACTTCGTATTCTTGCCCTTGCGGGGCGTTCCGAACACGAGCTTGCCGCCACCCACGATGTTGTCCGCGGAGCTCGACTGCCAATGACGGCGCCGATACCGCTGCATCGCGAGCGTTCGTTCTTCGTTGGTGGGGCCTTCGAAGTCCGAATAATCGCGCGTTTTGTTGTCGTGCATGCTACCCTCCCTGAACATTCGTAAGTACTATGGCACGTTCGCAGCTTAAAAGCAAGAGGCGGCACGTGGCCGCCTCTCGGTTGTTCTATGAAATCATTCCTCCTCTTTAAGAATTGCTCTCACTTGCTTATCGGGCAGGATCTTCCGCTGCTGGGTTGCGGGCAGTTCAGCCAGTGTCTCTCGCGGAACTCCCGCTTGCACGTGGGCAAGCGCGAGCTTGCGATAGGCTGGGCCTTTACCTGCGTACCGTCCGTGGCGACGGAATGCTGCTCCGATGTTCGGCAAGACCGAGAACATGAGGACGCTCCTCTCTACACTACCCTTAGAAAGCGTATCACGCCGCGTGCCCGAGAATTGCCTTGATGCGGTCCGCGATGGGCGGATGTGTGGAAAAGAGGCGCTCTATCCAGCCCGAGGAGCCGATTTTCTCCTTCGACGCGCCGAAGGGGTCGCTAATGAAAAGGTGCGCGGTAGCGAGGTTCGGGTGCTGCATGGCGCCCTGGTAGCTGCCGAGCTTCCCGAGGGCCGAGGCGAGTCCTTCCGGGTAGCGCGTGAGGAGAACGCCCGAAGCGTCGGCGAGGTACTCGCGGCGGCGCGAGATGGCGAGCTCGATGAGTTTCGCGGCGAGGGGTGCGAGGACGATGCCGACAATCGCGAGGACGGCGAGGAGCGCGCCGCCGTTTTCGTTATCCCGCCGACCGCCGCCCCAGAACGACATGCGCAGGAAGATCTGCGCGAGGATGGCGACGAAGCCCGCGAGCACGACCGCAACCGTCATGAGGAGCATGTCGCGATTCTTCACGTGCGACATCTCGTGCGCAATGACACCCTCGAGCTCCGTGCGGTTCATCATGCTGAGAAGCCCCGTCGTCGCGCAGATGACCGCGTGGTGCTCGTCGCGCCCGGTCGCGAACGCGTTCGGCGCCGGGTCGTCGATGACATAGAGCTTCGGCGTCGGCAGGCCGGCCGTGATGGCCATGTTCTCGGCGACCGTATAGAAATCGAAGAACTCCTCGCGGGTCGCCGGCCGTGCGCGGTTCATGGAAAGCACGAGCGTATCCGAGGCCCAGTACGCGTAGAAGTTCGTCGCGACCGCGAGCACAATAGCGACGTAGAGGATGGCCGGGCTCTGGTAGTACCAGGAGAATGCGTACCCGACCGCGATGACCACGACAAGGAAGCCGATGACGAGCGCCCAGGTGCGGCGGATATTGCTCGCGCGCTGCCCGTATATATCCATACAATCATGATACCAAATGCGGCGCGGGTGGGCCGGAGGCCCGCCCGCGCCTGCTTGACAAATACGTAGCAATATGCTATACAACATAGGAATTCTTTGGAGTAAGGCTATTGCTCTTTCCACTCGAATCCGAATCCCGCCTCGGAGGCCTCGCTCGAATCGCGAGAGTTCTCATGTTATCCATGGTGATCATCGGCACGACTACCGTTGGCGCCATAGCAGTCCTGTTCGCCCTAGCTGGCGCCGGACTCACTCTCTTGGGGTGCATTGTTTTGATAGGCAGCGTTGCGGGCATGCCCCACACCGCAGCAAATCTGCAAAGCGCTCTAGTGGTGACACCGGTCAGCGCCATCTTCGCGCTGGGCTGCAACACCATTCGGAAATACATGAACCGACTCAACGAAAGGATTGTGGGCAGCTGAGGGGGAAACGGCGACGGCCGGACCATTGAAATATATGGCTCCGGCCGTTGTTTATTTTTTTGAGAGCCGTCTTTCGACTTCACCTATCTCATTCGCGATGCCGGCGATGAATTCATACTTCCCCGCTTCCTCGGCAGTAATCCACGCAAACTCCGTCGCGTCTTCGTCGAGCCGGACCTCCCCGGACGCGTAGCGGCAGTACAGGGAGAGGACGAGGAGCGGTGCGCGGCCGCCATGCATCGCTGCGACGTCGAGCAGGTAGCGGATGTCCTCCACCTCGAGGCCGACTTCCTCTCGTATCTCGCGCCGGAGCGCACGCTCGATGACGCCATACCACTGCGGGTTCCCGTCCGCCTCGTAGGACGGCTCGAGGTGGAGGTAATCATCTATCTCGAGCCCGCCGCCTGGCACGGTCCATTTCTCCGGCCACGCTTGCTTGTGCGCGGCGCGCTTCGTCACGAGGTAGCGCCGCACGCCATTCTCCTCTTTCCAGATAATGCCCGTAACCGCGATGCGATGTAGTTCGCGGTCGTTCGGCACGGGCACCGCCATACTAGAATTGCACCTTCACCGGCGCGCTCGCCGCAGCGTCCTCAGCCCCGAGCTCGAAGAGGTCCATCGGCTGGAAGCCGAACATGCCGGCGAAGAGGTTCGTCGGGAAGACCTGCTCGGCCGTGTTGAGCGCCATGACGGTCGTGTTGTAGAAGCGGCGCGCTGCCTGGATCTTGTCCTCGGTGTCGGTGAGGTCACGCTGTAGCTGCAGGAAGTTCTCGTTCGCTTTCAAGTTTGGGTAATTTTCCGCGACGGCGAAGAGTGACTTCAGCGTGCCGGAAAGCGCGTTCTCCGCCTGGGCCTTGTCCGCCGGCGCAGTCGCCTGCATAGCGGTCGTGCGCGCGGCGGTCACCTGCTCGAGGACGCCCGCCTCGTGCGCCGCATAGCCCTTCACGGTCTCGACGAGGTTCGGGATGAGGTCGTAGCGGCGCTTCAGCTGCACGGCGATGTCGGCCCAGGCCTCCTTCGCGCGATTCCGGAGCGCCACGAGGCCGTTATAGGCGAACGCCAGCCATCCGAGTACCAGGATGACGACGATAAGCACTATGGTGGTGATAGTCATGCATCAATTGTAACACCCGGAACGCTTCAAGGTATGCGGCGGCGGCAAGCGGGAAATACAAAACACCCCCGCAGCCGTCCTAGGCCGCGGAGGTGCGTGTGCTCGCTAGCGACGCGAGTACACGAAGACGATGGCGAACGGGACCGGAAAGAGCAATGGGCCGAACGCCACGATCGTGTTGTGCATGCCGAGGCGCATGGTTGGGTCGAGAGGTTCTATGCCGCCCTTCGCGTAGTGCCACCACACACAGGCAAGCACGGATGTCGCGACTGTCGCGACGGCATATGCTCTCGGATGCTGGCGCAGTGTCTCGAGCATGAACGTATACCTCCGTACAAGACCTTTCCCCTCCTGAGAGACTACCGCATGCGCCGCCTCGCCGCGGTGCCCCACGTGGATAGCGGGGTTCACAGCCGGGAAAATTCGGGTATCATGCCGCCGATGCAGACACAGGAGACAGAACGTGCGGGCGGCATCGTGCTCGGCGACCACGGCACGGTAGCGCTCGTACGGAACCGTCCGGGCACGGACTGGTTCTTCCCGAAGGGCGGCGTCGAAGCGGGCGAATCGCTCGAAGATGCGGCGCGGCGCGAGATAGCGGAAGAGACAGGGCTCGCGGAGCTCGAGCACCTCGACGAGCTCGGCAGCTACGAACGTCCGGGCATCCGGAAGGACGGCTCGTACGACGACGAGGTGAAGGTCATCCACATGTTCCTCTTCGCCGCGAAAGCGCACGCAGAACTCGCGCCGTCGCACGAGATTCTCGACGCGGTCTGGAAGCCGTTCCGTGAAGTCGCCGACTCGCTCGAAGACCCTAAAGACCGCGCGTGGTTCGCGACGGTCTTCGAGCGGGTGCGCGAGGCCATCCAGCGCGACTAGCCCCTGTGGATAATTGGGAAAGTCGGACTTTCCCAATTATCCACAGGTCGCTCTGCGTTAGCGGACTGCTTTCGCGACCGATTTTGAGCGCGTACGAGAAGCAGTGCAGCGCGATTAGCGATGGAAGCACGGCCGGGCGATGCTGGCCGGAAGAAGCGAAGCGTGTCGGTTTTAAGACAGCCTTGCGGAGCTGCGCAAAACCGACACTGGCCTCGCGAGCGGATTCCGGACGGCGCGCACGGCCGGGCGCAACGCGCACGATTACCGAACCGCTTTTGCAACGGCGGGCATGACGCGCTTGTCGAGGAGGTCGGGAATAATTTTCGCCGCCGTCGGCTTCGCGACGAGGCCCGCGAGCGCTTTGGCAGCGCGCAGCTTCGTCTCGGTCGTTATCTTCGACACGCCCTTATCGAGGGCACCGCGGAAAATGCCCGGGAAGACGAGCGCGTTGTTTATCTGGTTCGGGAAATCGGAGCGCCCGGTCGCGACGACCGCGGCGCCCGCGCGCTTCGCTTCGTCCGGCAGGATTTCTGGAATCGGGTTCGCGAGCGCGAAGACGATGGCGCGCTCGGCCATTGTGGCGACCATGGCTTCCGTGAGGAGTCCGCGACCGGAGACGCCCACAAACACGTCAGCGCCCTCGAGCGCTTCCACGAGGCCGCCCGAGAGGCCACGCGGATTCGTGAGCGCCGCGAGCTCGGCCTTGTGGCCGGAGAGGCCCGGACGACCCTTCACGATGACTCCGCTCCTATCGAGGAGCACGATATCGGTCACGCCAGCCGCGAGGAGGAGGCGCGCCACGGCGGCGCCGGCGGCGCCGGCGCCGGAAATCACGACGCGCAGCTTCTTGAGCGGCTTCCGCACTACTTTCGCCGCGTTCGTGAGCCCGGCGAGTACCACGATTGCGGTGCCGTGCTGGTCATCGTGCATAACGGGGATGTCGAGCTCCTCGACGAGTCGCTTCTCGATGTCGAAGCACTCGGGAGCCTTTATGTCCTCCAGGTTTATACCGCCGAACGAGGGCGCAATCGCTTTCACGATGCGGATGATTTCCTCCGGGTCCTGCATATCCAAAACGATAGGCCATGCATCCACGCCACCCAGCTCCTTGAAGATGAGCGCCTTCCCCTCCATGACCGGCAGGGCGCCGTAGGGACCGATGTTGCCGAGGCCGAGGACGGCAGAGCCGTCGGAGACGACCGCCACCGAATTCTTCTTCACGCTCATCATCCGCGCATCCTTCGGATGCGCGGCGAGGTGCGTCGATGCGACGCCCACGCCCGGCGTGTACCACAGCGAGAAGTCAGCTTTGCCCTTCAACTTCGTCCGCGCTTTCGTCTCTACGCGCGCACCCTGCTTCCTGTAGGCAGCTAGTATCTTTTTCGGTTCCATAGGTCCGGTGAGTATACTACGGGGGTGAATCCCGGCGACTCGATCGACCAGCATTTCCCGCGCCTGCGGAGCGACCAGAAACGGGCGCTCCGGAAGCTCGGCGTCGCGACCATACGCGACCTCCTCTACCACTTCCCCTCGCGGTACGAGGCGAGCGGGCCCGCAGGTACTATCGCGTCGGTCGCGCCGGGCGCCGAGGTGACCCTCGTCGGCACCATCTCAAAACCGGAGGCGAAGCGCAGCTGGAAGACGCGGCGGCCCATGGGCGAAGCGTGGCTCGAGGATGCGTCTGGAAAGATAAAGCTGCGCTGGTTCAGCCAACCGTACATCGCGAAGAGCCTCCACGAGGGCCAGGTGGTGAAAGTCTCCGGACGCGTGACCGGTTCGCCGGACAAGCCGTACCTCGCGAATCCGGAAATCGAACGCTCAGCCATCGAGCCCGACGAGGCGCACGACTCGCTTTTCGCGAAAGGCTCGGGCGAGAACATCGAGACGCTGTACCCGGTATACCCGGAGAGTCAGGGCATCTCGTCGCTCTGGTTCATGCACGCGGTGCGCAAGGCGTTCGAGGCCGGAGCGCACGAGCGACTCGAGGACCCGCTCCCTCCTGAGCTCCTCGAGAGATACCACCTCCCCGCGCTCTCGACCGCGCTTCTCTGGATGCACGCGCCGCGCTCGCCGAAGGATGCGGACGCCGCGCGGAAACGCTTCGCGTTCGAGGAGGTGCTCGCCCTGCAGCTCGCGGTGCAGGGCGAGCGCGCGCAGGCAGTGCGCGAACGCGCGCTACCGGTTTCCGTAGATCGCGAGGCGCTCGCGAGTTTCGTTGCTTCGTTCCCCTTCCCGCCGACCGCCGCGCAGGAGCGCGCCATCAACGCCATCGTTACGGACTTCGAGAAAGCGCACCCGATGCGCCGGCTGCTCGAGGGCGACGTCGGGAGCGGAAAGACCGCGGTCGCGGCGGCGACCGCGTACCTGGTCGCGACTTCGACGCCGCCCGGACGTATCGCCGGCACGCTCCAGGTCGCGTACTTGGTTCCCACAGAAATTCTCGCGAAGCAGCACTTCTCAACCTTCGTCTCGTACTTCCGCGACCATCCGATTCCTATCGGACTCGTGACCGGAAGCGAGTGCCGCGTGTTCCCCTCGCGCGTGCGCTACGAAGAATCGGCGAAGCTCTCGAAGGCAACGTTCCGGAAGCGCGTCGCCGATGGCCTCATCCCCATCGTCATCGGCACGCACGCGCTCGTTGAGAAATCGCTCGTCTTCAAGCACCTCGCGTACGCGATCATCGACGAGCAGCACCGCTTCGGCACCATGCACCGCCAGAAGCTCGCGACGAAAGGCGCTACCATGCCGCATCTGCTTTCCATGACCGCGACACCCATCCCGCGCACCTTGGCCCTCACCATCTACGGCGACCTCGACCTCACGCTGCTCGACCAGATGCCGGCGGGACGGAAACCCATCGAGACGCACGTGCTCGGGCCGAAGGAACGCGAGACCGCGTACGCGCGCGTGCGCACGGAACTCGCGGCGGGACGGCAGACGTACGTCATCTGTCCGCGCATCGACGAACCCGACCCTGCGAAGGAGCTCGCGCTCCAGGCTCGATCCGTGAAGGCAGAAGCAGCGCGCCTCGCGAAGGAGGTTTTCCCGAACGCGACCATCGGCATCCTGCACAGCAAGATGAAGCCGCAGGAGAAAGAGGACGTGATGCAGCGCTTCGCCAAGGGCGGTATCGACATCCTCGTCGCGACCTCGGTCGTCGAGGTCGGCGTGAACGTGCCGAATGCGACGGTCATCCTCATCGAGGGCGCGGAACGCTTCGGCCTCTCGCAACTCCACCAGCTCCGCGGGCGCGTCATCCGCTCGACGCACCAGGCGTACTGCTTCGCGCTCCCGGAGACCATGGGACCGGCGACCCGCGAACGCATGAAAGCATTTCGAACCGCGAAGGACGGCTTCGAACTCGCCGAGTACGACCTCAAGCTCCGCGGCGCGGGCGAGCTCGCAGGCGGCAAGCAGTGGGGCGTCTCGGACATCGCGATGGAGGCGCTCCAGAATATAAAGATGGTCGAAGCCGCGCGCACGGAAGCTAAGCGGCTCATCGAACGCGACCCAGAGCTCGCGGCGTACCCCGCACTCGCCCTACGAGCGCGAGCCTCCGGCGCAAACCTGCACCTCGAGTAAAAGATTCGGACCCATGCGTCAGGTGACGTATGGGTCCGGGGCGATCCACGACTCCGGACGGCCTTCACCGTCGTAGAGCAGGAGCGCATACCAATATTTTCTGCTGCCGATCCGCCTGCCATACAGGTAGCGGAACGGGTCGTCGAGAGCGATGAGGAGCGCATGCATGAATGTGCAGCCCTCCTCAGGTCGCCACTCGCAGAGCTCGAGCGCGATGCCGGAGAGTTCCGTCGCCGCCTCATTCACGAACAGGATTTCCGGTTCGTCGGCGTCGAGCGCCGGCCGGAACGACGTGCGCTGCCCTCGAGCAGCGAGCTGTGTCGCGCGCGGCAATCCCGGTCCGTCGAACGCAGGCAGGAGAAACGGCAGTTGCTCCATGCACGCAGCGCGGGCATCGCACAGCGAACGCCGGAGGCCGGCCGAAAGCATCAGTTGAAGCTGGATAACACTTCCCATTGGTACCCCCTTCTTGGGTGAGAATTATTCCGGAAATATATTCCCACACATGACGCTAAACGTCAATTTTCTCGAATTACGTTTATCTGCCTGATATCTGTGCCCTCCCCCCAGAAAGACACGGCCTATACCGCTTCATGTCCGCCCTCTTGGATTCGAACCAAGGACCCCGGAGGTATAAGCTCCGTGCTCTAACCAACTGAGCTAAGGGCGGCTCGCTTCAATCTACACTGTTTGGTAGCCTATCGCACGCTACGCGAGGCCCTCCGCCGTACCGCCCGCAGTGCCTGGCGCGATCGTGACTGCAGGAACATCCTCCTCCTGCTTCTTCGGCGTGATGCCGTTTACGATGAGAAGCCTTTCGAAATCTTCCCGCTCGATGGTCTCTTTCTCGACGAGCGCTTTCGCTATCGAGTCGAGCGCCGGGCGGTGCTCCGCGAGTACCTTCGTCGCGCGCTTCTTCTGCTCGTCGATGATGCGCGAGACCTCCGCGTCTATCTCCGCAGCGACCTTGTCCGAGTAGGGCTCCGTGCCGAGCTCGCGCGTGCCGAAGGCGATGGGCCCCAGCTTCTCGCTCATGCCCCAGCGCGCGACCATGTCACGCGCGAGCGCGGTGATGACGGCCAGGTCGTTCGAGGGCCCCGTCGTGACATCGTCGAAGAGGAGCTCCTCCGCGGCGTAGCCGCCGAGGGTCGCCGCGATGTCGTCGAGGAACTGCTTCTTCGACTGCATCTTCCTATCCTCGAACGGGAGCTTCAGCGTGTAGCCGGCGGCGCGCCCGCGGCTGATGATTGAAATCTTGTGCACCGGGTCCGCGTACGGGAGCACCGAGGAGACGAGCGCGTGGCCGGCCTCGTGGTACGCGGTGAGCTCCTTCTCCTTCTTCGAGAGCAGGTGGCTCTTCCGCTCCGGCCCGAGCATGACTTTCTCGATGGAACGGATGAGGTCGTACTGGGTTATCTCCTTGCGGTTCTCGCGCGCCGCGAGGATGGCTGCCTCGTTCATGAGCGAGTACAGCTCGGCACCCGAGAAGCCCGGCGTGCGCTCCGCGATGACCGCGAGCTTCACGTCCGGACCGAACGGCTTCTCCTTCGCATGCACCGTGAGTATCTCCTCGCGGTCCGCGCGGTCGGGCAGGTCGATGGTGACGCGGCGGTCGAAGCGCCCGGGGCGCAAGAGCGCAGGGTCGAGGACGTCCGGCCGGTTCGTCGCCGCCATGACGACGACTTTCTCATTCGGCTCGAACCCGTCCATCTCGACGAGGATCTGATTCAAGGTCTGCTCGCGCTCATCGTTCCCGCCGCCGACGCCCGTGCCGCGGATACGCCCGACCGCGTCTATCTCGTCGACGAAGATGATGGCGGGCGCCGCCTTCTTCGCCATCTCGAAGAGGTCGCGCACGCGGGAGGCGCCGACGCCGACGAACATCTCGACGAACTCGGAGCCGGAAATCGAGAAGAACGGCACGCCGGCTTCACCCGCAACCGCACGCGCGAGGAGCGTCTTGCCGGTACCCGGCGCGCCCATGAGGATGATGCCCTTCGGGATGCGCGCGCCGATGTCGAGGAACTTCTTCGGATTCTTCAAGAAGTCGACTATCTCCAAGAGCTCTTCCTTCGCCTCCTTCGCGCCCGCGACGTCCTTGAAGGTGACGCGCTGCGACTGGTCCGCCGGATCGATGACGCGCGCCTTCGATTGTCCGAACGAGAACGCCTGCATGCCAGCACCCCGCACCTGCCGCGTGAGGAACCAGAACAGGAGCCCGATGAAGAGGAGCGAGAGGATGGTCGGGCCGAGGGTGAGGAGCCAGAACGAGAGGCCGGACTGGCCGTTCACCGTGATCGCGACTTTCGCGAGTTCCTCGGGCGTCACGCCGTAGGTGGCGAGCGTCTCCGGGAGTGCCGCTGCCGGGTCCTTACGCGAGTCCTTCTGCGAGCCGTCCTGGTACGTGAGCGCGAGCGAGTCGCCCGAGACCGTGATGCTCTTCACTTTTTGTGCGGCAACGTCGGCGGCAACCTGTGACAACGGAATCGTTGTCGGCGATTGCGCGAGGTTCGAGATGAGCGAGTAACCGCTCATGAGGATGAGGAAGATGAGGATGGTCGTGAGGAGGTTGCCGAAGAAGCCGGGGCCCCCGATAGGCAGCCAGCGCTTGGGCGCTTTCGGCACCTCGAGCTTCTTCTTCCTCGGTTTTCTCGTAGGAGCAGCCATAGTTGACATACTATACTCTTTATAATGTCTGAAATGAAGCGCGACGAGAAAATCGCCATCGTCACCTCGGGCGGCGGCATGAAGTGTGCATACGCCGCCGGCGCCCTCGTGACGCTCGCGAAGCGCCTCGGCTTCACCGAGCCCGACCTCTTCGTCTCCGCTTCGGGCTCGGTCGGCGCCATGTTCTACTACCTCGCCCACCAGTACGACGACATCGCGAAGGTCTGGCTCCGCTACGTGCCCTCGCCGGAAATCGTGAGCGCCTTCCCGCCGCGCCTCCGGC
>JAKAMK010000096.1 GCA_021812925.1 bacterium
TACGCTATCGCGGTCGGCTTCGTGTAGCCGAGCGCCGTGTAATCGGTGCTCGTGATGCTCTCGACCTGCGCGAGGTACTGCGCCTCGAGTGTAGCCACTTGCGCTTCATCGTTGCGCACGTCCTGCGAGAATGCCACCGTACTCGCCGCATAGCTCATCACGACCGCGATGAGCCCGATGTAGCCGATGGCGAGCGCGCCCACGAGAATGCCCGCGGCCTTTACCGGAGAGAACGGCATGCGCATGGCATTAGACGACATAGGCATAGTGGTTATCCGTCGCTTCTGCGGCGTTACAATGGTTCGCATTGCATCGCTCGAAGACGCGGAGCTTCGCGCTCCGTGCGCGACGGTTCGCGAGCACTTCCGCACGGCTCGGCACGATAGGCTTCTTCGGCGAGAGCGAGCCGAGCCCTTCGTACGCCGCGTCGCGCAGCACGTTCTTCACGATGCGATCTTCGATGGAATGGAACGTGATGACTGCGAGCCGGCCGCCTGGCGTAAGCGCAGTGAGCGATGCGGCGAGCCCTTCGCGCAGGCTCCCGAGTTCGTCGTTAACCGCGATGCGCAGTGCCTGGAACGTCTTCGTCGCCGGATGCACTTTCCGCTCGCGGTACCAGCGCGGCGTGCCCTGCATGACCGCCGCAACGAGCTGCCCCGTCGTGAGGATACGGTGCTCTCCGCGCGCCGCGACGATGGCTCGCGCGATGCTGCGCGAGAAGCGCTCCTCGCCGTACTGGTAGATGAGGTCGGCGAGCTCTTCTTCGCTCGCGGAGTTCACGATGTCTGCGGCCGTCTCCCCGCCTTCGCCGTAGCTCATGACCAAAGGCTCGTCCTTCTGGAACGAGAAGCCGCGCGCGGCGGCTATCTGGTAGCCGCTCCACCCGAGGTCGAGCAGGACCTTGTCGACCTGACCGATGCCGAGGCGCTCGAGGATGTGAGAAAGATTACGGAAATTGTCGTTTACCAGGTGCGCGACGGGGCGCTCCGCACGACGGTCGGCCGCGTATACGAAACGCCCGCGCTCGACGGCCTCCGGGTCGGCATCGATGCCCACGAGGACGCCCTCCGGCCCGAGTTTTTCCAAAAGGCGCGAGAAGTGCCCTGCCCCGCCGAGGGTTCCGTCCACGACTACGTCGGACGGCTCGACCGAAAGTGCCTCGAGCACTTCTTCCATGAGAACGCTGTCGTGCTTCGCTTCCATACTAGTTTCCGAGTGACTCGGCAAATGAGTCCGCGTCGCGCTCGATAGCCGTCGTGTACTTCTTCCAGGCCGTCTCATCCCAGATCTCGACGCGGCTCGCGACGCCCGCGACGACCGCCTTCCCTTTGAGCTTCGCGAAGCCCTTCAGGTGGTCCGGTATGAGCACGCGCCCGGCGCTGTCGACCTCAGCTTCCATCGCACCAGCGAGAAAGAGCCGCGCAAGACCGCGACCCGCTTTCGTGCCGCTCGCATGCGCGGCGTGGAGTTTCGCTTCCTCCGCCCAGTCCTTCTTCGGATACACGTACAAGCAGTGGTCGAGTCCGCGCGTGAGCACGACGGAACGGCCGAGGTCCTTCCGGAACTTCGCCGGCAGCGAAAGCCGGTTCTTCGGGTCGAGCGTGTGCGTGTATTCTCCGATGAACATAGGTGGTTCTCGTGAGGTGGAACGGGAAACGGGCCACCTACCCGTTTCCCACTCCATCCCACTGGTATCGCATTATATGACACCTTGCCCCACTTCGATGGGTAGGTTATCCACAGAGGGCCTATCCGGACGACTTTGACGGATGGCTGCGCGTTCGCTATGGTTACGCCTACATGCACGCTCTTGCGAACAGCTATCTCTGGCTTCTTGCCGCAGCACTCCTCGCCTTTATGGCGGTCGGGGTTTCGCTTGAGCTTTCTCCCAGAGACAACTAGACGGAAGAAAACTGAAGCGAGCCCCCGACCGAAAGGTCCGGGGGCTCGCTTCGTTTTAGCCTGTCCTTTCACAACGCAAACCGATGAGGAGGAATCATGTCGGACCCGCACATCGTTACCGCAGACACCAACCTGTTTACGCTCGCACTGCTCGATATCTGCCACAAGGAGCTGAAGTACGACACCACCGTGCTTGACGGCCCTCAGTGCAGGGCGCAGCCAGGATTCATCGCGCTCTTCGCTGGCAACCTCGAGGGGCGCTATCACGGCAAGCAGATGTACTGCTCGGTCGCGAGCATGCACACCAACCGCATCGTGATTCCCGAGTGGGCCAAGAGCAGCCTCTACCCCATTGCGCTCAACCCGCACGGTGCACCGCGCAGTACGAAGGCTCTCACGCTTGCCACCCTCGACCCGGCTCTGCGTGATGCGCTGCGCGTGTGCCTCGATCTGCACAAATCACGGATGAGACGCGTCCAGCATCTCGAACGTCTGCAAGACCGGCGCACGCTGCGTCGCGAGCGTGCAGATGCGCGAGCATGACCGGCATCATCCATCTCGAAAAAAGGGCGGCCCCATGGGCCGCCCTTTTCCTATTGCCGTGGACGCATGAGCGGAAATATCTGCGCTTCACGAACCGGCACACCCTCGAGGAAAGCGAAGAGGCGCTCAGACACGCCGAATCCGAACGCTGGCGGCATACCGTGCTCCATAGCCTCCACATACTCGGCGTCGGGCATCTGCGCT